>NZ_CP159332.1:3608439-3909142 GCF_045057105.1 Maribacter sp. LLG6340-A2
ATGGATATATCTACAATAGCGCCTTCAAAACCAAAATAGGGTGGGAGTATAGTGATAAAGATCCATGCGTAAAAACTGTATGCAAATACTTGAAAAATACTGTTTAGGGCAACCAAACCTGCACCATATTCACTACTGCCTTCTGCCAGATCGTTCCATACCAATACCATGGCTATACATCGTGCCAGGCCAATAAGTATTAAACCTACCATGTATTCCGGATAATCCCTTAAAAAAGTAATGGCCAATATGAACATTAACACTGGACCAATGATCCAATTCAACACTAAGGAAATGGTCAGTATTTTGGTATTTTTAAAAACTTTTGGCAGTAATTTATAGTTCACCTTTGCCAAAGGTGGGTACATCATTAAAATGAGTCCGATCGCAATGGGTATATTGGTTGTACCGCTATTAAAAGAATTGATGAGGGTAGGAAATTTGGGAAAGAAATAGCCCAAGGAAACCCCAATGGCCATTGCCGCAAATATCCATAATGTGAGATTACGGTCTAAAAAATTTAGTTTTATTGATGCCATATTATTGGTTTATTTGGGAGAATACATAAAATAATTCCGTAGCAATCTGTATACTCCGCTCTTTATATTTTTCTTCTTGTTGCGGGGTATTATCAAATGCTTTGGGGTCTTCAAAGGTAATGGGTATTCGTTTTTCCGCACCTGCAATGAAAGGGCAACCACCATCCGCTTGCGAACAAGTCATTACAGCTGCAAATTCAGATTTTGGATTAAACTCGTCATCCAATTTTTTGGAAAACCCTAAGATAGGGTGTTCATTGTCCGCATATTTAATGCTGTATACAGGATTGTCATTTTCAGTTATCCTTTCAATTTTAAAACCTGTATTGCTTAAGGTATTTGCGGCCATGGGAAAAAGTGCTGTGGCCTCGGTTCCACCAGAGTAACAAGCTACACCCTTTATTTGAAAATAATGGGCCATAGTTTGTGCCCATACTTGAGATAGGTGACTTCTTCGTGAATTGTGCGTACAAATAAAATTGATTCTAATTGGCTCTTGGTCAACTACCTTGTTCTGAATGTAATCTACCAAAGG
The DNA here is from genome assembly GCF_045057105.1 of Maribacter sp. LLG6340-A2. Classification (GTDB taxonomy): domain Bacteria; phylum Bacteroidota; class Bacteroidia; order Flavobacteriales; family Flavobacteriaceae; genus Maribacter. The sequence goes on from NZ_CP159332.1 coordinate 3,609,514, forward strand.
TTGTAGCACTGTCTTCCGTTCATTGGAAATGGTTGCAGGGTCTAGGGATGTAATCGTCTTTTCTATTTCGGCAAAAAGATTATTTTTAATAATAGTCATAATTACGTGGTTTGGATTTATATTAACAGCAGTTTCCGTCAGGTGCGCAACAGGGCTCATCCATTTTGGTAGCGTCATTGTTAGGTTGTTCTATGACATTACCGCATGAGTCTTGTGCCAAACAAGTAGTTTGTTTTTGTGTTAACAAGAATGTCTTACCATCAAAATCAAGCCCAAATTTACCAATGGTATCGGCTTGGTATTCCACCTCAATCTCTAAATCGTCTATTTTCAATATTTTTTCTGACAGTTCAATGATATATAAAAGTTTTTCTGGATGAAGTCTATGGTCATAGTCATTGGAATCCCATAATTGAAAATTGGCTTTTTCTTCATGTCTTATAGTGCCACCACAATCAATAAAGTCTTTCCTTACCTTTCCTATTTCCGTTACGTGAAAATGGTTGGGAACCATTTTTCCGTCAGGTAACCTGAAACCAATGGTAGGTGCATTTTTTAAAATTGTTTTAACCTGTGATAATTTCATCTTTATATTAGTTTATTGCGATTATACGATTAATAGGATTAAATTTTTTTAACAGCAATCAATATCTTGGGACAGGTCTTGGTCTAAAAACTCAACCATTGTTTTTTTCATTGCTGTCCAGTTGTCTTTGTCTATACAATAACACACACTTGTGCCTTCTACATTTCCCTTAATTAGGCCTAAATTCTTTAATTCCTTAAGGTGTTGGGATATGGTTGGCTGTGCCAAACCTATTTCATTGACCAGGTCACCACAAACACAAGTATCCATTTTAAAAAGATGCTGTAAAATGGCCACACGTGCAGGATGCCCAAACACCTTTGAGTAAAGGGAAATTTTATTTTGTTCATCTGTAAACATTTCTGTTTTGGCCAAGCCCATACGCTTAATATATAGTTACATTGCAATATTACGATTAATAATTGAAAGGATTCTAAATAATCGATGAAAATTTTTGAACGTAGCTGTGCAGTTTGACTTATTTCAAGGCAAATTGAACCGTTTAATTTTAGACTGCACTCATGATTGCCAAAAATAAATTTGCCGCATACCCGCAGTAAACGGCTAATTCCTCAAGAGGTAGAGTTGAGGTATAGTCTTCCGTTTTAATCGTGTAATCATAATTTAACTTTGACCAATTATTCAAGGAGTTCATGGTAAGTTGGTGGGTGTTGCCCTCATCAAATAATTCAAACCTTAACTTAAGTATTCCTTTGTTTTTCAATACATAATTACTTTCTTCTTTGGGCGCATGCGCTACCCTAATGACCATATATCCTTTAAGACTAAAGGTAATATCTCCTATAATTTGTCCGTTTTTAAGGATATCCACCTTGCTGGTCCAAATATTTTTTGGCTTTATTTCAATTTGATTACCATTTAGCGTAGTATATGCTTTTTCAGAGAACCAATTGGTGTACACCAATTCACAGATTTCTTTTTCTTGAGCTATTAATTTAAAATTACCTTTTGCGGAGCTTGATACTATTTTCATTTTCAGTTCTATTTGCAAATTCTCTACACCATTAATTTAAAAGTGATCATTTAAAATTACAGATTACTTCTTAATTATTTTAAAAACAGGCATGATTATTAGGACCGATGGCAAAGCTATGGCTGGGTGGCAAATTTTATAAAAATTGGTGTTATGCTTAAAAGAGCAACATCTTTGAATAATTTTATTTGAAAAAAAAAGCATTTGTTGATTGTGACCAATAGTATTTTGAATGTTTAAGACTTAAGTACAATACATCATGAAAACACGTTTTTATTCTGTAATCACTATTCCGTCACCAATTTCTTTTGCATTTGGTTTCTCAAACCAACTTTCCATAAAATCAAAATTTTCTTTACTTACATCAAATTCATAAGTAGCTCCTTTCTCGGCATTCCTTTTTAGGACTCTTTTTAATCTGGTTTCTTTTGATATGTCTAAAAAATGAATTTTAAGGTCGTACCCATTTATTTTAGCAAAATTTCTAAACTTTTCCCTGTGCTCAAATTTTGACAGTCCCAGGTCCAAAATAGAGTCGGTCCTTGAGCTTTCCAATTGTTGAACTAATTCCGTAATCATTTTTTCTGCTCTATCAATTCTTTCCAAAAACCACTCCAACCCGTCATCCGACTGTTTATCGGGGAGAAATAATGTTTTGTTCCATTTGTCAATTGAAAAAATAATTCCGTTTGATTCTCTTTTCAATTTGGTTGCATACGTTGTTTTTCCAGAGCCAGTATTTCCAACTATTAAATGTATCATTTCTTTTTTCTCAAATGGGTAGTAACGTTTTCCGTTTTATTGTGTTTTTTCTATGTAATAATTTTGTCCTGTTCTGAATCCAAAATAAGCTAGAGCTACTAGAAGTACTAACTGTGCAGTAAATAGAATATGTGATATAATTTTTAAGGTGTTCTCAGCCAGAGATTCATTATTGGGAGGTCCACTAAAAAGGTCTAACATACCAATTGTTTTTCCAAGAACTACAACAAATACAATCGTTGCGATAATCAGTACTAGGTTTGCCATTATACTTTTAAATAGATTTCTAACGGTTCTAATTAGATAAACCGTAAAAAAAACGAAAACAGATAATAGTATTACTACATGGACATTGGGAATAACATAAAAAGTGTCATAAATATTTATATGGATATTAGAGTCGCTTTTAAATCCGTCCAATCCAAAAATTGCCAGTGTTAAAATTATTACTGAAACGAAAGTTCCGACTATCCAATAAATTTCTTTATTCTTCAAATTCATTTACTTTTTGTGATAATGTTCTCTGTTTTAGCTCAAAATAGGGCAATTAATCGTAAAAAATGTGGTCACTATATCTTATGTTCTATTTAGTTTTGATAATTGAATTTCTTTCCACCATCTTGAACTTCAATTTTTGCAATACTATCCATTGGAATCTGTCTTTGTAAACTTTGGATAAATCTTGAACGGCCCCCTTTTAGCGTGTCATTTTCTAAAATTACAGTGTCAAAATACATAATATATTTTTTTCCGTTTTTATGGGTTACGCGCATTTCAATTGAGCCTGAATTGTTTAAATATGTTTCATTTCCGTTTTTATCCTCAACTAAAATCCGGTTAATGTTATTTGCAGCATATGAGATATCTCCAAAAGTCAGCGGATTATTAACCTTCACATCTTTCATAGTTGATGTTTTTGTTTTTCTCATTTGTTCTCGAAAACTTTCAGTAGGTATAGTATACGATTTACACGATAACATTAAAATTAAAGCTCCTATTCCTGCAAATTTCATGGGTAGATTTTTCAAATTTCTTTTAGTTTTATTTTATTCATATTATGGGCGACGTAACCTCCATTAATCTTAAGAAGGTTTTGGCTGGTAAATTAGTGTTATTTTTACTTTTTACTTTTTACTTTTTACTATCACCTTTTTCCCTATTACACGTTTAAAAATAATTCCTTCAGGCCTATAAACCATAACCGTTACATAATCACCCTTTCTCAAATAAAACTCGGGTTCTGTTTCAGTCTTCCAGATATTTTTTCTTTTTTACAAGTAATAAGGTACATGGGTTGGTTTTCATCCACTTCTACTATGTCTACAAGTCCGTATTCTTGAAACTCTTTTGTGGCCGATGCTATATCGTAATAAAATATTGCAGCCCCTTTATGTAGTTCATAACGGTCTTTACCCTTTACGTGGCCTTTGCCAAATTGAGCTGCTTCTTTGGTTATAGCGGTAAAAACCATATACCCGTTTTCAGTAAGCTGGTCGTAGCAATCTTGAAGAAGTTTTTTTCTTTCTTCAACGTCCAATAAATGAATAAGGGCATGACAAAAGATGCCGTCATATTTTTTGCGATTGAAAGGCATTTGGGTAACCGAACCTTGGACAATATCTAATTCTGTTCCGTAATATTTTTGTGCTAGGGTTATGGCGGTTTTTGAAATTTCTATACCACTTACCTGCATTCCGTTCTCTATAAAAGGTTTTGCATTTCTACCATATCCTATTCCTGGAATTAAGACGTTTTTTAAACATGTTTCTTTAAAGAAATGACTTGTGGATATAGCGGAATTGGCAGGTTGTAAATCCCACATTTCTTGTTTATTAGTAAATGCTTTTTCCCAAAATTCTGCCATATCATGTACAAATAGTATCTTCCAGAACCCTGCATTTAATGCCTTTGCTTTTAAGTTGGAGTTCAATAGTATGTATGGCTATTGATTTACCTTCAATTCTTAAAATGGAATGACCACAGGGATAGGGCTTGTTGAAATCTTCCAAATCAAAATTCATCCTAAGGTTTGGGTGTTTGTTTTCCAAAAATTCTAGGATTTCCGTTGCCAAAATTTCCGATTTTACGTTGGTGATTAATACTTCTACCATATTAAAAATTTTCTTGGGTGAGTTGGTTATTGAGTACTGCTCCTGCAACATTTCCACTAGCGACCGCTAATGCAACGGAACGCATAGGTGAAGAGCTATCACCACAAGCAAAAATGCCTTCCACTGTAGTTTGTTGCATAAAATCTACTTCAATATGACCGCTTTCCGTTAGTTTGCAACCCAGTTCTTTAGGTATGTCGGAATTTTGTTCAAATGGAACTGGTGCATATGCGCATTCAAACGTTTCGGTACTACCATCTTTAAAAACTATCCTTTCTATCTGCCCATTTTGATGGGCTATGAAGGATATTTCTTTTTCAATGATTTTTATGTTGTTTTTCTTCAATTTTTCCAGTTGTTCTTTTTTAAAATCGTTTGCTCCAGAGGTTAGTACCGTTATTTCTTTGGTTAAATTGTTCACTAAAGATGCAAGATGATACGCCCTTTCTCCATTGGCAATGATAGCGGTTTTCTTACTTCTTATTTCATAGCCATGACAATAAGGACAATGAACAACAGAAATTCCCCAGCATTCTGCAAAACCTTTAATATCTGGGATTAAGTCTTTGATTCCTGCCGCAATGACCAGTTTTTTAGCCCTAAAAAGATTGCCTTTTTTGGTAGTAATCTCAAATTCTTTATCTATTTTCTTACCACTAATTGCAATTCCGTCATAAAATTCTAAACTTTCATACTTGGTTAATTGACTCTTGCCTATTTCTAATACTTTATTAGGCGTACTGCCATCTTGGGTTAGGAAATTATGGGTTTGTGGTGTTTGTTTATTACAAGGTTTTCCTGCATCTATAACCAATGTTTTTCTGAACGAACGCCCTAATGCCATTGCTGTAGAAAGACCGGCATAACTACCCCCTATAATGATTACTTCAAATTCTTTTTTATCCATTTTGGTTTGATATTTAGCAAAGAGAGATAATGGCTGGGGTTGCGTTAGAGCCAAACCGCTTATTGTGGACAGCTTTATTAATTCTCTTCTGTTCATTTAATGCTATTTAATGCGAAGTTGTCGCAATAGTAGTTTTGTCAAAAATACAATCTTTTTGTATTATTGCAACATATTCGCATTAAAATATGAATCGAAGAAATACACCTACTAAAGAAGCGGTATTAAATTTGTTGGCAAGCTCCAGAAAAGCATTAAGTCAAGATGCTATTGAAAAACAACTTAGCATTAAAATAAACAGGGCCACTATTTACAGGGTTTTAAATAGGTTTTGCGAGGATGATGTTGTCCATAAAATTGTTGCAGAAGATGGTAAGCAGTATTTTGCTATTTGTAAAAAATGCGATAACCCAGAAGAAGTGGTGCAACATCACTTTCACTTTAGGTGCTTGTCATGTGATTCTATTGAATGTCTGCAAATTCCCGTTGATTATTCGGTTCCCAACGGTTATAAAGTAGAGCATGCAAATTGTGTATTAACAGGGGTTTGCAATGAGTGTTCCTAAAGAGTTATTCTTTTAGCTTCAGTACCGTGCCTGATGTGTGATTATTTTTTTAAACATCAGTATTGGTAACTATTTTTTTGGAATTTTAAATCATCTAATAAAACGATGCAATGAGGTTGTATTTCAATTTAGTAGGATAACATGTACTAAAACAATGGGCGAGGAGGGGAGATGAATAGGGTCAAGCTAAGGAAATTAAACAGTATTGGTGAAATCTGTTCTCTATGCTAAATACGTGACTTAGATAAAAAAAAGCTATCCTTATCTAGTGTTATAATTCTTTTTTTAGTTTTATATATGGCTGGCCTTGTTAGCTTGTAGATGTTAATGAAAATAGGTTGTGCTCTTTAATTATGATAATAATTCATATATGACCATGTAGAGCGCAGTTTATCAAAACTGTTTTATGTTTTTATATCAAAGAATTTTTTACAATAAAATACCATAGCAGCTATTATTATAGTAATAATTATGGGTGCAGGCCAAATAACTCCCATAGCCTCACGTCCTTCAGAAAGGGCAAATGCATATAACACATATGCCAAAGTACCGATAAGTGAAAATATAAAAAGTATAAATGCAATTCTAATACGTAACAACAAGGCAATTGTAGCTAAAAACAGACCCCAAACAGATATTGTCCATGCGATTATAACCCAAACTGGGAAATTTGTAAAATATTGAATTTGAAATTCTGTCATACCCGATTCTACATAATAAGCCTTTTTTAGCAAAATACTCATTAGATAGTCATAGACAGAAAAACTACTGTATACGAATAGAATAATGCCAATAACCCATCCGTGCCATTTTAGTGGTTTGTGTGTTTTATTTGTAAATGAAGCCATAATATTAAACTGTTTTTAAATATGACGATTATAAAGGATGTTCGCTACAAGAAAACGCTTAATAATATATAAATTAACTTGTTGTAATGCTGTTTTTTGTGTGTTGCGTAAAATTTGATGCAGTTTTATGCACTATTTTTTAAGATAGTCCGAGTATAAATTAAGGGTTTAATTAGGGGGAGTTATATATATCTTCCTTATAATTCACAGTAATTTAAGAGTATAAATTAAAAAGTACAAACGAGCGTAATAAGGATATGTACCGCTGTGAAGTTTTAGGCATTAATAATATTTATAACCCTTGGGTTTCCATATATAAATTACAAGTAAATTGAATATATACGTTCAAGATGCTGAGTTATAGTCAGTGTTTTTAAATGTTTTATCAAAAATAATTGAAGAACAGCTCTACAAAAATACCTAGGATAAGACTTAGTATGGCTACCACACTAGATAGGCGTTTTAAACCAAATGGGTTTGCAAATGCTAGCCAGATACATAAGAACCCACAAATAGATAAAATTATTTTTCCGTACAAAGGAACGATGCTCTTGAAAAGACCTAATTGGTCTAGCAGAGGGTCTAGCAAGGCGGTAAATCCAAAGAGAGCTAAAGCGAAATTTGTTTTTTTATGTTTTATAAAAAAGTAGTAAGCCGCTATAAAAAGTTCAATACTTATGGCCAATGGACCAAATTGATTATAATATTCTCTTTTAAAATACGCCTCAAAACCTTGAGGAAATTCAATCCTTAGTATAAAGGCAACACTTAAAACAACACCAATAAGCAAAAGTAATAATGAAATAATTTTTCTTTTGTCCATAAGGTGGTTTTAATCGTTTGCCTAAACACATTGGGGGTATTAAAATTTACAGTTATTCTAGCCAGTACTTGACCAAAGTGTATATTTTTCTTTTCCTAAAATACTAAATTTAAATCTTAGGTGACGCCCCAAATGGACAATAGCTTTTTGTTAAACGATATATTGCATTGTAGCATAGGTATTGTTTATGTGGTTTTTATTAAAAAAACAGTTTAAGTTTCCCGTTTTCAGGTATCATATTCCATTTTTCACATAACTGGTCAAAATTTAATTTCATTTTTTCAATTTTGGTCAAGTTCATTTTTGGAACTTCCATTCCGTCCATGTTCTGTGCTTCCCAATGTATTAATTCAATGAATTGTTCAGTTTCTGCAGCTCCAGAGCCAATAGACTGAAGATTTCTTGCCATAATTTCAGATAACCAATTTTCTGAACCCAAATTTTTAATTATTTCTTTATCCGATAATTCTTCTATGGTCTTACCGGATTTAATTTTTCCATAAAATCCATGTTCTAAGTTGAATTCTTTTTCAACGACATAATGGGCAATATCGTGATTTGGGATATCAGGTCCCAGATTTAAACTTGTCACGCTCCCATCTTTTCTTTTACAAGTCAGGATATTCCTATGATTTCCTTTAGTGATTAGTATTTCCATTTCTCCAAATTCCTGATAACGGTTTAGTTATGAACATTGTTGTGTTTAAGTATTAGTTTCTAAGCGCTTATTTCAATGTCTAATTGTTTGTTTAGAATTCCTTTGCCACCAGCCATTACATCCAATATTTCTCCATTACCGATTCTTAAATTTACTATAATTAAGCTGGGTGAAGGTTCTTTCATATACTTACCTTGTTGAATATGGTAGGAGTTTTTCTTTATTTTTAAAATGTCATATAAATAGCAACCTAGTGGTCCGGCTGCCATTCCTGTTCCGGACTCTTCTAAAATTCCATAACGGGGACCAAACATTCTTGAAGTAGCGTCATACGCCGTATTGGAAGAAAACACATAGTAGCCTATTAAATCATACTCATCACTAATTTGGGTGATCAAGTCAAAATCAGGAATTATATTCTTTAAAATTTCACTGCTTTTAACGGGAACGAGTAGGAATGAATTTCCTGTGTTCACCAATTTAATTGGAGCATTAGGTATAAGGTCGGTTTTTTTTAATCCTAATGATTTTAGGATAATACGTTCATTCTGGCTTACATCAACATATTTTGGAGCCAATTGTTCCATAAATGCTAAATCTCCAATGATTTCTATTTTTCGTTTACCGTCTATGGTTTCTTTTGATGAACTATTATTCCGTAGCGCACCTATTTGCTTTAAATAGGAAAACGTAGCTACTGTTGCGTGGCCACAATGGGCTATTTGCTTGTTAGGACTAAAGAAATCTAATTTAAAGTCTTCCGTTTTGGATTTAGAAACAAAAGCGGTTTCGGACAAGCCTACTTTTTTGGCAATCTCAAGTTTGTTTTTATCAGATAACTCATCAGCATTTAAAACTACACCTGCCGGATTACCACCTGTTCCATTTTCTGCAAAAGCGTTAAGAATTTGTACGGTAACTGTTTTTGAATGGTCCATTGTAATATGTTTTTGGTTTATATATCTGATGGACGCAATTAACTAGAAAAAGACGTAGTTAATTTCAATTATTTTCAAAGTCTAGCAATTTGCCTGATTTGTCTGATGCTACATTTGGGCAATCCAATATGTTTTCCTTTAAAATTTTTTTAGCTTTTTGAACTCTTGATTTCGTTCCGGAATATGAGATGTTCAAATAATCCGCTAAATCTTTTTGAGAATAGTTTTTGAAAGAGGTTAAAATAATGGCTTCTTTATGTTGTGTTGATAGGTTTCCTATTTTTTGGTTGATACAGTTGGTTAGGTTTGAGTAGTCAAAATTATGAGTATCTTTTTCTGGGATATCAATTTCATTTATTGATATGTTGTTATGTTTAGTTTTCCGGTAATGGTCAATGATGGTATTTCTGGTAATTTGATAAATCCAAGACGTAAGTTTAGACGTATGTTTTAGCTGGTCTATTTTAGTTTGAATTTTTATGAAAACCTCTTGATGGATGTCTTTTGAAGTTTGTTCATCTTTTATTTTGCTTAAAATGAACTTATATAGTTCTTCATTTAGGTCTGTCCAAATAGTATTAATTTCAGTTTTCACGATATTAGTTTTTTCAGCTTACGCCAGACATTACGGCAGGTATGTTTGCTTGTTAGTTTGAAGATACTATAATTATATAAATAAAGTAGATTGATTAGGAGGTTGGGCTAGTAGCCTCTTAATTGATTGCGTTTAAGAGATCAGCAATTTTCCTTAAGCTTATACTTTTATGGAAGAATTTGTTTGGATTTCAAAGGAAAATAGTTGACCTGCCCATGGCGGAATCATACCAGTTAGCAAGTGACCAAATTTATTATAGCTTATGTTCCTGCCAAGGCTGGTGAGCACTCTTCAATGAATGTTTCACAAATAGTATGTGGAACAAAGTATACTGAAAGTAAAAGTGGTTTAAAATGCTAAAAATTAGTTTATAATTTTGAGGACTGGACTAGGGTTTTTATAGTAGCCATGTTAGCAAATCAGATTATTCTTTTATGAAATTAAAAAGAAAGTGCTCAGATTTTATTCTTTTCTGACTTTAAGTGTCATTTTTCCTGTAAATAATAGGGCCAATAGGAGGATAATCGAAATAGCTATAATAACCCCAGTGTTCAATATTGCTTTTTCAAAGCCAATTTCACTAACATTTAAAAACGGATACGGATAATAATTGGAAAAACTACCCCTAACCATTATAAATACAATGTAAATTAAGGGATACATTAACCAAATAAATACCATTTTGGGACTTAAATCTGATTTCTTGACATGGAAAAACCAATATCCAAGCATATATAATGGGATAAACGTGTGTAATAACTCATCAATTAAAAATTGTAACCCTGTGGGTTCCCATATGCTTCTCAAGACTAATTGATAAACTAACCCAACAATAAGTATAAATGCTGTAATAGCCGTTATTGTACCATCTTTCACGAGCAACTTGAGAAGAAATTGCTTTTTCTTTAAGACTTTTGCCGTAAAAAACAAAGCAACTATGGTATTTGTTAGTATGGTAAAAAAACTAAAGAAACGTACAACGGTTTCAAAAATATCTGCTTGTCTGTTTTGAATCATTAAGATGAATTGCGATACTACAGCAAACCAGCTAATACAAAGACCGAATATTTCAAATTTTCTCTTCATTTTTTTAAAAATTGCCAACGTTAGCTAAGCGTACTACAGGGGAAAGAAAATTTTACGTTTTCGTCCGCGCATAAAGCTATAACTTTTGGTTTCGCTTTTTCGTATTTGTCCATAGTTAAATCCATAATATTTAGAAAAAATATAAATAATAAGAGTTGCGGCCGGCGGTGTACTTGCTTTACTGCTAGTTATAGCATGGCAAAGATTCTTAGCTATCGTGTTCCCATTTTAGTATTTCTGATACTTGAGCTCCAAATGTTTTAAATATGAGCTCGTTAAGTTCCTTGTCATTTAGTTTGCCTACTTTTCCAGGATTAATATCAATCAGGAAATTTCGAAAATCATTCAGAAACTCATCACCTAGCTTTGAATATAATTCCTTTGCTTTAAGATAGAATTGACTTTGATACCAACCATAGTTACGCCCTTGTCTCATCACCTCAAAATAATCTTCTTCAAATTGGTTTAAGGATTTGAATTTTAATTCTCCCCACTGATTAGAGTTGATTAAAAATAATTGATAAACATCCATACGGTTAAATACCTCTTTATAAGTTAAGTTTTTAGCAGCAGCTACTAGGCAGAGGTTACCAAAAATTTCATTTAACCAATGTCTTTGCGTACCCTTTCCCGTTTTGTAAAACTGGTATAAGTGACCTAGCTCGTGCAGTGATAATGCATCGCGATAAAATAAATCTAAATTTAATTCTTCTCCAAAATGCTGTTCCAATACTGCTAATTTTGAATCCGGTACTTGTTTTAGTCCTTGTTTAGCACGTTTTGCCATAACTGAGTTGTCTAAACCCAAGACCATATTTCCTTGATAATATGCTTGTGGCATTCCGGGAGGGGGAGAAAAAGCATATTTGTTCCAGTTGGCATTGTCTATAAATAATACCGCAAAATTTAAATCTTCATTAAAAGTCCTGTCGAAATACTTTTTGGCCTGTTCAAGATTTTCAATAGTGTTTTTAATATTCTTTGGATTCTTTTCCGTACAATAGGTTTCATAAGAATCCGAATAATTTATGACATAAAGACCTTCGTGTTTAGACCTGTCTATCCATTCTAAATCTTTTTGTTTGCAAGATGTAATTACTGCTAAAAATACAATCAGAGATATTCTCATTGGTCATTTATTTTTATGATAGCTAAGGGTTTAGCGTGCATGTTTGGTTGTTAGTTTGAAGATACTATAATTATATAAATAAAGCAGATTGATTAAGAGGTTGGGTTAGTTGCCTCTTAATTGATGTAGTTTCAAAAATCAGCAATACTTCTTAAGCTAATACTTTTAAGTACGGAAAACATTAAATTAAAGGAAAACGGCAGTTCAAGGCAACAAGAAATATGAATTAACTATAGCAAATTGTAGTAGGGCTTTTTATAGGAGTTTTTGTTGGCAATGGTTAATATAAATTCAGGATATTGTAAATCATTTTAAGTTTTACTTCTCCTAATTTAGTTATCATTAATTAGTTTATTTTTGGCCATTTCCAAGCATACCATACAATTAAACCTGTAATTATACTTTCTAAAAATGCAAGGAAGACATAAAACAAATACCATTGGTTTGTTGACATAATTCCGATAAATACCATCATTATTGTAAAAAGAGTTCCAAATATTAGATTAAGAATTCTGTTTAAATTTGGTTTAAGAATTATTGAAAGACAGACCATTACGGATGGAATTGCTAAAATAACAGACGCTAGTAATAGTTTCGTGGGACTATCCATTATATGGTCTCCTGTAATGAAACTATTTATTTTATTTGGTGTGTACAGTTCAAAATAGTCGCCGTACAAATAGCAAAATGTTGCAGAGACCCACAATGAAGCCAGTTTTATTTTGATGTTTACTTTAGGGTTCTCTAACATTTTGGTTTGATCTTTAAAGTATAAAAAGTCTGTTTACTTATAAAGACGTAAAAAACTTTCAATTAGTTGCCTCAACCATAAAAATTAGCTCCATTTTTGGTTTGTTGTAATCGTTGTGGCTTTGGAGAGTAGGAATTTATGACTTTAGGTCCTGTTTGCTATATAAATTGTAGTACACCGTTTTTATTCCTTTAATCCTTTTGCAGAACTTTTAAAAATCCAAACAGCTAGAACAATTTCACCAATTGCATAAATTAAATATTTGCTGAATTTATTTTCAGTCAGCAATCTTTGTCTAATTTTTCTAAAGAATTTTATCATTGGTTAGCAGCTGGTTTCGTTTTCGTACTATATTATTCCGCTTTATGTACTTCAAGCTCAATTTCAACCATAAATTCGGGTAATGCTAATCCTTTTACTTCAAGCCAAGAACCAGTAGGAAATCCATTTTTATAAATTTCAGCACGATATGCTGATTTTTCCAGCATTTGAGCCATATCAGTTGTGAAAATGTCTTCTTTTACCACATCATTAAAGGTGCAGCCAAAGTGTTCTAATATTTTTTCCAAATCGGCATAACAGTTTTTCATCTGTTGTTCTATATCTCCAACCGCAGTAGGATTTCCTTCATTGTCCATACTTACTGCTCCAGAAATCTTAATGCTATTTCCAATTTTTACAGCGTGTGAATATCCGTATGCTTTTTCTACGTCTGGACGCAAGAGAAAATATTCAGGTTTTTCAGATTCAACAATTACTTCTTTTTCCACTTCTTTAGTTTCTTCCTTTTGTTTTTGTTCACAGCTTTGGAACACAAAAGTCAATGCAAAAAGTATTGCAAGTAAAGTCAATTGTTTGCTTGGGTTTTTCATAATTTTGATTGTTTAGTGCCTACATTGGTCGGTTTTTGGCTTTCCCGTTTTTCTAATGAGTTTGGTTTTTTAATATGAAGTACTACGGTTTAGTATATAGGTCATTGGCTAACGCCTATGATTTATATAGACGGTTTTGTGCTTTTATTTTTCTCTTTCACCATATAAATAATTTGCAGCGGCGTCTCCCATTTTCCGGTGGTCGTGACCTACATTTGGAATTACAACTAAATCCCAATTGAAATCAAGCTTCATTTCCTTGGCAATTGCTCTAGATTCTTTGAAAAAATACTTTCCTCTTTCCAACCTATGAAGTCCCTGCTCATTTGCGCTTTTTGAATGCAGGAAGGTGCCACGTGTTTCCTTTTCGTTATCGAGTTCTCCTAAAAAGATAATTAATTTATTATTAAAAGCACTTTTTAAAGATTCTTGTTCAATGGGAGCATGCTTTAAGCCGAAAGGAAAATCAGTTTTATATGATGGCAAGGTGTAAAAACTTGGATTGGATGCTAAAATTTTATCCGCTTTTGAGTTTTTTTGAAACAGAGCTAGTCTATGTAAAATATGCCCTCCTGCAGAATGTCCAAAAACATCATATGATTTCTGATTGGAGTTCAATGCATCTACGCTTAAATCAAATAATCTGTCCAAGTCATTGAAAAGCCATTCGTTCGAATTCGGGTTAACTTTGAATTCAAATTCATCTTCATCAAGTCTTGCAATATTTGTGTTTTCAACATATTCTATGCTGTTTTTTAAGTTCGTATCAGTAATTAAACCACACAAATGATAGGCTTCAAAACCATATGCACTCTCCGGGTACATTGGGGATAGAATAAGAAGGTTGTACTTTTCTGATTCTTTGATCCAAGCATCTCTATAGCTGTCGGCATTTCTGCCGGCTCCCGGTATTACAATCAAAACTCTAGATGTTGCACTAAATTTTTTTGGCTTATGGTAAAATACTTGTATTGTATTATCTTCATTTCCAATTCCTCCTTCAATTAGAAATACTCCCGAACCCTCTTGAAAATCAATTTGATTAACTCTTAGTTTTTTATCTTTATTCAGCTCACTTGTTTTAACTAGAGCCATATTGCAGTGTGGACAGGTACCTGCTTCAGAAAAAGTAAAATTATCACATTCTAAATCACAAGGTTTACACACATAATCACCTTTTTTATTTTGACAAGACATTAGACTTAGAAATATTAGAAGTATAAAAGTTAATATCTTTCTCATTGATTTATATAGTGTTAATTACACATAGCGGTTAGTATATAAAACGTAGGTGAGTTTGTAAATACTTTCAATTTGGTTTTTTAATTATCTAAATATAAATGTTTTACCATTGTCTTTTCTGTATAAATGCCAAATTTTTTATTTGGCGGTCTTTGTAAATAGAACAGACTTTATGGCTAAGTACAAACGCTCTTTTTTATAGATGTTTAGTAACTGGGTTTTCTTTTTGATGATTAAATAGTTTAATGGCTGTGTAAAATATCCATAAAAAGTAAAAGAAGAAGACAATTCTTTGTCCTAGCGCGGGAATGTTCGGAAAGATAAATGCCCAAGCACCAAATACAATAGTTAAGTATGTGAAAATTAAAGTCGGCTTTTTTGCTTTTTTCCAATAATCAGTTTTATTCATCAATTTTGGATAGGTAAATGCTCCAATTAAAAAGAAGATATAACTCCCAAAACTACCAACTGTATGCAAAAGCATTGTTATTGATTGTTTGTTATCAAAATCGCCAGGAAATATTCCTGCTATTGCCGTAAAAACACCACTCAATAAAATGCCATATAAAGGCAGTTTGCTAGATTTTTCAATCGCCATATTTTTGTATAGTCCAAAAGAATAAATTGCTATAAGTAAACCTGTAAGAATGTATCCGAAGCTGTTCCAAATCCATTTTTTTGGAGCATCAACAGAACCAAGTTCACTAATGGCTTTGGTGAACATTGAATATTCAGGACGCATTGATGACAAAATTACATAGGTAGTTAAAAAAACTATTGGCGATGCCATCCCGATTTTCCCGTAAACTTTGTTGGTCATTTTAATTTATTCTACTAATTCCATCAACATTTTTCTACCACCAAAATCTATTTCTTGTTTCAATATCTTTCTTGTGGATTTATCTATGAAATTGACCATTATTGCAGTATTATTTGAAATATCATCAGTAGTTTCAACTTTCCAAACTTGTGTCTTTTTGCCATTAAAGTTGATGCTTGTCTCTTCCGTGTTTTTAATTGTTGCTGTAATTACTCCAATTTTTGAATTAGGATTATAGTCAAAAATCGAAATAGTATTGGAATAGCCATTTTTTAAAGGAAGCAATCTTATTAATTGTGGATAGAAATTACTGTCAAAAAAAGGTTTGTCTGTTTTTTCTGAAATTTGTGTTTTTGTGTTAGTTTGTTTATCTAAATAATAGCCTGTAATTTTTTCACCAAAATTCAAAACCATATCTCTTTGTTGATTATATGAAGAATGATATATAGGTTTAAATGTTTCACTTTCAACTATAGTACTATCAATCCATTTTGTGGGTGACTGTTTCATATTTACAGTTGTGATAATATACATATTCTCTTTTTCTTTTTGAATTTGAGTTTGTATACTTCCTATTTTCATTTTGAGCGTATCTTGAAGCATAAACCAAGACAATTCTGATGTTTCTGAGTTTATAAGTTTTTTATTAGCAGTATTATTAGACGGACTCAATAAAGTTTCTTGACTAAATACTTGAACAGAGGCTCCAAAAATAAATAGTAAAAAGTAAAGGGTATTTTTCATTTGTGTATGTTTTAGATACGTTTTTAGGCATCGTTTATTATGAATCTCTTAATTGGAAAAGAATATCCATAATTTCAATATTTGGCGCATCATTAATAGCATAGGCAGATGGTATACTCTTGGCTAAATCAGATGCTTGATATTTTTTTAGGGATTGTAGCGAGTCCCATACATATACACCTCCATATTCTCCGTCTTTGCTTGTTTTAACGTAGTATTTTTGTAGAAGTCCAGAGATAGATTTAAAATTATTTTCTCTTTCTTTTGCTCTTTTTAATAGCTCATCTTCCGGTAAATCCGATTTCAACGTAACAATTTGTAATACCATAATAATTAGATTTTGATTTCTATAATCGCAATCTATTTATTATTGATGATGGAAAATTGTAAAAATCGGTCGTTTTCATTTTTTAGCAATGTAGAAGGTGTGAA
Source organism: Maribacter sp. LLG6340-A2 (assembly GCF_045057105.1). GTDB lineage: Bacteria > Bacteroidota > Bacteroidia > Flavobacteriales > Flavobacteriaceae > Maribacter. The sequence goes on from NZ_CP159332.1 coordinate 3,626,375, forward strand.
TCCTGTAATTTTCTTTATTCCTTTTATAAAATGTGATTGGTCAAAATAACCTTCTTCAGGATATAATTCTCCATTTTTTATCTGACTATATGTGGTAGCTCCTTTACGGATATTGCAATAACTTTTTAAGGAAAGTCCAAAGGTAGATTGAAAATATCTATTTATTTGTCGTTTAGACCAATTCGCTTGTTGTGAATAATATTCAATTGTCTTATTTCCCTTTGTTTGATTAATCGATTTTAAAAGAACTGATTTTCTGGAATCTATTATCTTTTGTTCTTCAATACACGATAACAAACATTTGTTCAGGTATTCAAATAAGCAATAGTCGTTATTTTCATGATACTCATCAATTCTCAAATACGTTTTATCTAATCGTTTTATTTTATTTAGCAATGAACTAATATGCTCTTGAATTATATTTTCTACAGCAAGCAATCTGAACTGTACACCATATATTGTAGTTTCTGGTGAGATAATTACATTGGTTTTATGATTCCATAAACCAGATAAAAAAATATTTTCAAGATTGTCATTGTGATAGCAAATTAATAAATCAAAAAAGCCATCAGGAAATATTGTATACTGCTGAAAATTTTCTTTATTATTTTCAATTTTCCAGTAACACCTTATATAGTCTCTAAGATTTTGATGTGGTTGCTGTTGATCGTAAATCATCCCAAAATCTTTTTTACTTTATTGCTTCTTGTTTGTTTGCGTTTATACATTTTTGTGCACTGGATTTTTCTCAATGATATCTAAGGTTTCATTTACAAAATCAGTTTTTCCAAGCACATACGAACCTCTATCGTTTTTAAATTTAGAGGCTAATTTAAGTTTTAAATTTTCGTATTCCTTTGCTCTTTTTTTATTTGCATTTAGATAGTCTCTAAAGTCAATTTGTTTCCACATCACATGATCTTTTGGACACATATGAATATGGAAAATCTGTTCTTTCGTCCCATTGACATTATAGCCTTTCCCAAATGTTGAATATTCCGCAATATGTTCTCTTGCAGGAACTTTGAAATGGGAATATCCTAATACCTTGAATTCATCAATTAGTTTTTTGTCAAACAGCAATGCGTCAGGAATTTCAATCATTAAATCGATATAGGGTTTAGATTTTATTGTTGTAATTGAAGAGCTGCCAAAATGTTCTATTCGCAATATTTTTTCTTTTCCAATTTTATTTAATATTCGGTTCTTTTCATTTTTGTAAATGTTTTTCCATTCTGGATTATGGTCTACCAATACAATTGGAAAAAGTCTGTTCCAATCTTCTTTGGTCAAATCATTTAGCGTTTTTTTCATTGTATCTCGATTATATTTTCAGCTTGCGCACAAAGTTTTGTGTATGGCGCTTATCCCGTGGGGCATGCATGATATATTTTGTTAGTTACAATTTATTTTACAAAATACATTTCCAATTCCCCTTTTCCCTTTGCAAAGATCCTTCCACGAGAAGAACATGTAAAGTCGTTTTCAATCAGTTCATAGGTAGTAGAAGATATATTTATTTTACCTACCTCACCAGCAGATTCCATTCTACTGGCTGTGTTTATAGTGTCTCCAAAAAGGTCGTATGCAAATTTCTTTTTACCTACAACACCTGCTACTACAGTTCCTGAATGTATGCCAACCCTCATTTTCCATTTTATTTCATGGCTTTTGTTTCTCTCCTCAAGGTATAATAGCATCATTTGTGCAGCTCTAATACAGTTGGCAGCATGATCTGTCATTTCTTTTTCAAGGCCACAGGCGGCCATATATGCATCACCAATGGTTTCGATTTTTTCAACTCCGGTATCTTCCATTATTTCATCGAATCGACCAAAAATATCATTGAGTTCATTTACCAAAGTAATTGCCGATATGGATGCTACAATTTCAGTAAAGCCTTCAAAATCAGTAAATAATATAGTAATGTTTTTATGTCTTTTAGGAATTGTCGTACCACTCTCTTTTAAATCTCTAATTATATTTGCCGGCAGAATATTATGCAGAAGATCTTCTGATTTTTTCTGTTCGGCCATTAAAGATTCTTCTGACCTATCAATTAAAATAGACATACTTGATATGAGTATGAGGCAAATGAATGCAGTAAGGCTGATATTGACAATTTGTGATAGGTAAGGATCAAACCCGCCAAAGTGAGCAGTTATATTCGATTGAAATATTACAATAACAATCAATATTTGGCAAGCTAGAATACCAAATATATGGGCTATATTTCTTGCCTTTCGGGGGAAAGTCATGTATGGAAGGATAATAATGAGGAAACAAACGACTTCAACACCTGAGGAATATCCCAACAAATACAGAAATAAGAAAAGAGACATGAAAGATGCCAAAATAAGCCATGTGGAAGCCAAGACTCGCCACCCTTTCTTGTTGAATATTACCGCTATTAGAAACATTAAGCCTAACAAAGCATTGCTCACATAAATGATTAATGCGTCTGTGAGAAAAAATGCAACTAGCATCCAAATGGCATTATAAATTACTCCTAAAACGGATGCAATATTCGTTACGCGCAAATATCTGATTTCAGTGATGGAAGCGTTGTTTTTAGCACCAATGTCAACCATTTCTTGAAAGAATCTAGATTTGTTATTATCATAAGTTGACATAAGCTTTTCTCAATTTCTAAGGATTATTATCTTTTCTTTTATTATAGCTAATGGTTGGACCTATGATTTAGTAGCGTGATTAAGTACTAAAGTTAGCAAATAATCACAGATAGAAAGTCTGCAAGGATTTTTATAGGTAGACTAGAACAAATAATAAATTATATACGTTGTTCTACATGTTTCTTATTTTCGGTTTGCAATAAATTCACCCGCAATTATATATGGCTGTCCTAAACTAAAATTGTTTGGACTAACATCTTCATTTCCAAAAATTAGAAGTTTAACATTTGGTCAATTCGCATAACCTTTATCATATGCGTCTGTTTCCTTTTTTATTTTATTCCGTGTTTTTTACAGACTTTTTCAATCGATTCTTTTAAAGGTTTCGGTATCGATAAATTCCGCTAAAATCTATTGTTTTGTGAGCAATTAATCTCCAATGCTCAACATTATACATTTTTCCAAAATCGTCTTGTTCTTCAACCACAAAATTAAATTCTATTGTCTTATATTGACCAATCTTACCTTTTAATTTAGTCAAGTGTAAATGTCCATTTTGATAGAATTCTGTTGTATTTGTTCTTTTTATTAAATGTTCAATCATTGGTTTTTTCAGATGTACGCTAACGGTAAATTGTATGAGTAGGGCCAGATTACGTGGTGGGTTCCTTTCAAACAACCATGCAGTTTGAAAGGGCTACAAACCTTGAAATTTAACTTTTATCTGCCATTACCTATATAAAACGTTATCGCCAGTTAGTCGTTATGTCTAAGGAACAATTTCAACAATTATCCTTTGATATCCTTTTAGTGATGGGCTCCCGTTATCTTTTACTTCCAGAATCAGATGGATAGTTTCTGGTTTACCAACCTTGGGAGCAGTAAACGTAATTTTTTTTGAATTTGTATTTTCTAATTCAATCGAACCATCATAACTTCCTGGTTCTTTGTATTGCCACCAATTAAATTTTAGTTCATCCCTATCAGGGTCTTTGGTTTTTCCGGCATCAAGGCTTATTTTTTTGCCGCTTTTTATTTTTATGTTTTTATCGCTGTTTATTTTAACTATTGGCGGATGATTTGCTTCATCATAACTTTTTACACACCAATCCATTCGCGCTTGATAATCATTATTTACGTCATCAATCCAAATTCTAAGTGATTTTTTGTTATCGCCATCATCTGTAGCATCAACATATACATTGGCTGCTTTGTCAGATTTTGTAAAACGACCGCCCCAACCACCATAGGTAGGGTTTTCATAATTTCTTAGGCCATTAGGTAAGGTATAGAAATATGCCGGACTATCCCCCTCACTAATATAATCTTGAGGATACAAAGCCCCCAATGGGCCATGCCCATTTTTTACGTTTTTTGAAATAAAATCATGCGTGTTTGGCTGACTTCTATAATTCCAAGTACCGGCAAAAGACCCACAATACAGCATGGTCACTTCAGGAAAGTTTTGTTCTATAAACATACCAGCTCCATCTTGATACCAAATATTGTACATCACAACTTTAGAAAGCGCTCTTTTATAATCTTTGGGGTACTTTGTTTTTAATTTATAGAAAGCCCTAGCTGCAGTATTTCCACCTCCCCAGGCCTGGATATAAACCGGCTCAGGATTCTTTTCTAATAATACTTCAACAATTTTATCAGAACCCGGCGTATCTTTCCAGTTCTCGGGTGTATATGTTGTTTTTGCACCCGGTTTTAGTTCCCATCTTTTTTTTATCAACCCTTTGAGGTGGTCATGGTCTTCATCGCCAATAAAACTAACCTTTTTTAAATATTCTGGTGTTGGGTAATCGGGACTATGTTTTTTTAGGTTAGGGTAAATTTTTTCATATGCCTCTAACTGTTTCTCATACCAATTTTCCTTGCTATGTCCCTCTTTCTGAAAAATCGAATTTGTTTCGATAATTGCACATACTTCCATATCACAGCTATAAAGTAAAAAGCGAATCATAGAACTATGATCGTCAATTTCTCCATCGGTCATTACAATTACTCGAGGTTTTGTGTTTAAGTCTGATGCTATTGCTTTATAATTAGAAAATACAACCAAAAAAACAATTACTAAGATTTTTTTCATATCCATTCATTTTTAGTTTTTAAATATTTAAAGGTGCTATTTTTCATAATTGGCGACGTATCGTGTATGATTAGTTCCGGACTTTTTCAACGGAAAATGTCTGCCTGTATCGAAGATAGTTAATTGCAAGGATTTCCATTTTAGGAAATCCGCCCGCAATTAATTATACACCGTGTTGGCAATAGTTATTTAACTTTTTTATTAAACTTTAGGGACTCGGTTCCATTAGTCAAAACAATAATATAATCTCCTTTTCCTAGTCCCAAAAAGCAATTTTCAGTTTTATCCAATACCTCGTAAATATCGACTGGTACTGCCTTATTTATTTCTTCTCCTTTTTTAAATGCCATAACTAATATTGGATAAGAAATATTTATTTCGGACAAGTCGATTTCTGTTTTTTGATTTCCATTACTGAAAACCCAATCAGGTCTATTGTCCAGATATTCAGTTAACGGATGCAATATTGCAAGGTCCGACCATGCTTGACCTCTTTGGTATTTAAAAGGTTGGTTTTCATTATTGACCAAAACAATAGATTTTGTTGGATTTAGGGCTTTTAAAAATCGGTTGTTAAATTCAGGTTTACTTTTCTCGCTATAGACTACTTGGTTGATTGTTAAAGGGTCAATTCCTGTATATTCTTTAACCCTGCCTGCCATTGCCTTTTCCCACGAACCATGAGTTCCTTCTAGCGCATGGTCAAAGCCACAATGGATTAAAAATTTATCGTTTGGTTTTTGTTTAATTATTTTCGAAATGTTTTTTGCTTGTTCAATTTCTCTTGGCTTGCCATTTGAGCCCGAGGTTTGCTCATATGGAAAAACGTTGAAACCAATCTCAAGTGCTTCTCTAACCAAATTACCAAATTGTGGTTCAATTATGTACCAACCTGTTTCTTGATAAGGATATTTTCTTTCCATCAAAAGGGTGTCCAAGTATTCGCCATTACCAAGTGCCTCAAGTCCCAAGTTTTTATAGCCTAATTCAAACAATTCTTTTAGTAGGGATTTTGTGAAAAATCTATGATGTGAGCTATGGTGAGCTTCATTTATAATTATGATTCTTTCATCTTTAGCTTTGTTTATGATATATTCTTTTGCAGATATTTTCTTGTAGAGCGAATTGATGGAATCTGTTTGAGATTGGTTATAATATTTTTTGGATGTTCCCATTGCTAAATCCCAATGACGCAAAGCATTTTTATAATCCCCTTTTGAAGCAAAATCCGCAGCGGACATTTGATATTTCCATGGGGTAGTATCCTTGGCGACTTTATCCTCAATTTCAGAGGTAAACTTATAATCTGTTGAGAAGTCAATTTTTTCTATTTCTCTTTTCTCCTCTCCGCAAGAGATTAGAAATAGAAATATGGTCGTTAAAATGATTGCTTTTTTCATAATTATTGCCAACGCAGCGCTATGTGTAGTCCGGGTTATTTTATGGAAATATAATGAAAACCTTTTTTGGTTTTCGATTGTATTGGGAATAAAATGACCCGGTCCTTCCGAGTGTAGCGAACACATGAATTCATTTAAAAATAAACATGTCATGAATAAATTACATATAGTGACTTGATATGTTGCGTTATTTTCTTCCGTTAAGCGTCGTATTTTGTAAATAACCTTTTATCCTACGGATTTATGTAATCTGTCATAGCGCTGCGATAATGTTACATTTCCCTTTGTACGGGCGGCATCTGCGAAAGCAGTGGGCGAGTAGTAGTGTTGGTAAAACGAGATATAGCACATAGGGTCGACGTAGGAGAATGCAACATCATCGTGATTGTATATGGTTTGTTGCGTGGTTATGCACGTAATTTAGCAAATAAAAACCGAATAGAAAATCCGCGAGGATTTTCGTAAGTAGGCTAGAACTAGCAATAAATTATATACGGTGTTAGCTGTAGGTTTTTATTTTAAATTTATTCTGCAAACCTTATAATTCCATCATTTTCAAACCAAAGTTGTTTGTATTTTATTGGAATTATTTCCTTTCCTTTATTGTTTATATATCCAACTTTACCATCAACTTCCACATATGCTAATTCGTTAACAAAAGGAAATGCCTTATCATAAATTGCTGGAATTTTGATTTTTCCTTTTTTGTTTATGAATCCATATTTTCCATTTTCTTCAAATAAAGCTAAATCATTAGTAAAGAAGGTATATTTAGTTTTTTTCAAATTGAATTTTACTTTTACCTTGTTTTTTGTATTAATATATCCATAATTGTCTCCTTTTTTTACAAAAGCAAGGCCATTCAAAAATGCACTAGCTTCATCATATTCAAATGGTATTTTAGTTTGATTTTTCCTGTCTATAAAACCCCATTTTCCATCTTTCGACACAGGTATTAGATTTTCATTGATGTTAAATCCAATTTCATCATAAATGATTGGAATTACTTCATTTCCTGACTTATCAATAAAACCATATTTACTATCGTTTTTTACAGCATATAGTTCATTATCATTTATGAAATAAATTTCTTGATATTTAGGTTCTATAATTATTTCACTATTGATATTTACCAATCCATTTAGTTTTTTTTTATCTATTGTTTCTTGGTAAATTAAAATTGAATCTTTGTCAAAATAGTGACTTTGTATTTCAAATTCTAAATCTTTATTAAAAACTATATCTCCATCAGAATTTAAAATGTAACTTTTTTTGTTTTCAGTCTGACATTTATAGTGGTTGAAACCAAAATTACTAACCATTGTATATTTGAATTCTGTCAATGAATCGCCTTTACGGTTTATTATACCATATTTACTATTTTTTTTAGCAATTCCAGTATTTCCATAATAGAAGAAGACATCAGTATAATTTTCGAAATAGGTTTCTTTGCCATCTCTACTTACAAAACCATAAACAGAATCTTTAATCACATTAGCATAATTATCATAAAATTCCGAACCCATATTGAATTTAGGTTCAATTATTATTTCTCCATTAGTATTTAAATACCCTATTTTTGGATATTTATTAGGTTGGATGTCATAATATAATATTCTCAATAGATTGTCGGATAAAGAATTACTTTCTGTTTTTTGAGGAACTCTTCCAAGAAAATTAATTATTTCGATATCTGCTTGAATTTTTTCTTGCGAAAAAGTCCAATTTATTGTGATTAAAAAAAGTAAGATTGTCAATTTGTTTTTCATATGTGAGTTTGTTTTTAACTTACAGCTAACGCAGCGCTATGTGTAGTCCGGGTTATTTTATGGAAATATAATGAAAACCTTTTTTGGTTTTCGATTGTATTGGGAATAAAATGACCCGGTCCTTCCGAGTGTAGCGAACACATGAATTCATTTAAAAATAAACATGTAGTGAATAAATTACATATAGTGACTTGATATGTTGGGTTGTTTTCTTCCGTTAAGCGTCGTATTTGGCAAATAACCTCTTATCCTACGGATTTATGTAATCTGTCATAGCGCTGCGATGATGTTGCATTTCCCTTTGTGCGGGCGACATCTGCGAAAGCAGTGGGCGAGTAGTAGCGTTGGTAAAACGAGATGTAGCACATAGGGTCGACGTAGGAGAATGCAACATCATCGTGTTTGTGTATGATTTCGTTGCGTGGTTCAGCAACTAAATTAGCAAATACAAACCGAATAAAAAATCCGCGAGGATTTTCGTAAGTAGGCGAATACTAGCAATGAATTATACACGTTGTTATGTACTGGCTTTTAATTTAATAAAGCAGGAAGTATGTATTCTTTTAGTATATCTCTAGGTTGGTTGCCTCTGCGATTTCTAAAATTTCCAGTCGTCATAACCACTACAGATTCTAACTCTGGAATTATAAAAATAAATTGACCTCCTGCACCTCTGGCTTCAATACATTTTATAGATTTCCCATTAATCGCGTAAGTGTCATGCCACCAGAAATAACCATATTCATTTTTATCTTGTACATCCTGTAATTGCACATGTTTTGCAACAGATTCTTTTACCCAAGTTTCCGATATAATTTGTTTTCCATTCCAAAGCCCATTATTAAGATAAAGTTGCCCAAATTTAAGAAGATCTCTAGGTGTTAAAAGCATACCACCTCCAAAATAAGGATTATTTTCAGTATCATCAGTTTGATTAATGTAATTGTTAATTCCTAAAGGCGCAAATAGTTTTTCATGCATATAGCTTTCTAGCGGTATTTCTAAACGTTCGTTTAAATACACACCAAGCAAAAACGGATTGGCAGAACCATAATCCGCATAAGTTCCTGGTTCTTTAACCATTGAAGCTTCTAAAACTGTTTTAAGCCAATTATTAGAATAACGAGAGTCTTGGTATGTGTCTTCTGCAGCTTTATTATTTACATCTAATCCAGAACTCATAGTTAATAGGTCCTTGATTGTTATTTTAGATTTTAATGCGTCTCGCGTGTATTGATATTCTTCTGGGATATAATCATAGAGTTTCTCATCGACACTTTCAATAATTTTATCGTCAATAGCAATGCCAATAATCGCAGATGATATGCTTTTTGAAGCAGAACGTAAATCATGAGGAATTTGCGCATTAAAGCCATCGTAGTAGTTTTCAAAAACTAACTTATTTTGCTTTGTGATAAGCACGCTATGTGTATTGACCAAGGTATTACTAGAATGAACACTGTCAATAAGCCTTAATAATTGGTGTTCATCTATTCCATAGTCTTTAATGTTAGCAGTAGCCCAACCATCATTCAATTGTGCAGGTGTATTGGTGTTTTGAGATTGGTCAACCTCATCTCTATTGTAATCCCAACCATCAGTAGTATGCTTTAAGCTTGTTTTAGTAATAAAAGCATCTGCTAATAATATCTCCAATTCAATGGTGTTTTTTAAAAGTTTAGCACGAAAGTTAAAACCTGTATTTCCGTCTCTAAATAGAAGTGTTTCTCCTTTTCTTTCAAAACCGCTGGTCCAAGTGCCTCTAAATCTTTGATCTCCAAAAAATGGATAAGCTGCTAGATTGCCACCCTCTGTATTTTCTACATAGAGCATAATATCATCAGATTGGAGACCATTATCTAACATAAACGGATTCCAAGTACCAGTGAATTTATTGCCTCCTACCTCTTTTAAACTAACATAATAAAAGAACTTACCTGTTTTAATATATCCAGTAAGTGCTTCTTGTTTTTGATTATACTCTAAATTAAAAAATAACTGTTGATCTAAATTGAAATGAATTTTGCTGTCTTCTGAAGAGAGTACATGTTCATTGAAAAGCGTTTTACCATTATCTATGGTTAAGTTGTATGTATTTCTATCTAACTTCTCCAACGACACCTGAAAATTGAAACTACGCTTATTGGGTAAAAAACCTATCCACTCGCCTTCATAATTTTGAACATTATTCTGCGCACAACTTACCAATGTCATAAAAGATAAACATGCTAAAACTACTATTTTATTGATCATATTTAATAAAAATTTAAGCTCCAAAAGTAGCGCTTAAGATTTGTTAGAAATTGTATGAGATTAACATTTTAATCTAGTTTGATCTTTTTCCTGTAAGAACTAGGATTCATATTAAAATTAGATTTAAAGACACGATTAAAATGACTCTGATCTGAAAAACCTAGTTTGTAAGTAATCTCTGTTAATGAAGAGCTAGAATCTAAAAGAAGAGGAATAGCTTTTTTAATTTTATCTTGTCTTATATATTCTCCTAAACTCATTGAAAGATGTTTTGGTGCAGCTCTAGAAATATGCACAGGATGTACACCAAGTTGATTAGATAAATACTGCAGACTTAAATTAGATGTATCATAATGTAATAATTCTTTTAGATCTTCAATCCAAATCGGAATTTTTTGAGAGTCGTTTGTTTTTAAATTATTTAAAGCTTCACAAATTTGAAGTAATAAAATTTCTACTGATACTTCACTGTAATCGTCAGAAAGTATAAATTCAAAATATAATTTCGCGAATAGTAAATGTATTTTCGGATTTTGAATGAGTTGACTGCCTTCTAGTAAACTTAAAGGTATATTGTTTTTTTCTAACCAATTTTTTTCAAATTCTAAATGAAATCCACTTGCATTATCAGAATGTTTTGAACCGTAGTGTGATTCTTGCCAGTTATTAAATATTAAGCTACCAGATGGACATAAGGTTTGTATCTTTTTATTAGAATCCATCATATTCCCTCGCAAAACGTACATAAAATATGGATTTTCATGGTAGTGCCAATCAGTTCTGTCTGCGGTATATTCATACTGCGACAACAAAACACCATTAAAGGATTTCTCAGAATTCCGACTTCCATAATATTTTCCTTTGGTTAATATTTTCATTTTTTGACGTGCTTGCACATAACGTGTTTGTGTATGATTTCGTTGCATGGGTTAGCACTTAACTTAACAAGTAAACACCAAGTTGCAAATTCCGAAGGAATTTCCAAAGTAGGCGAGAACAAGCAATTAGTTATAGCCATTGTTGGCATTTCGTTATTTTTCATCCAATGTTTTTATCAGTCCGAAACATAGTTGGTCAATATTCCCCATACTTTTGTTGAATGCCGAAACATTGGAAAGTATTATTATTCCATTTTTATTTTCTAAATCTAAAGCCATTGACGAAGTATAACCTCCAGTTCCTCCATTATGCCAAATCAATTCGCCTCCGTTTTTTCTTTTTAAAATATGCCATCCAAGTCCTATACTCATATTGTCATTCACTTTAAATGTAGGCTTTCGGGTTAGAGTTAATTCGTTATTTGTATTATCAAATTGAGCTAACCCAAATTTGGATAAATCTTCCACAGTAGAAAAAATGGCTCCACCACCAGCTAAAGCATCAAAATCCCAGTTCGAAGTCGTTTTGCCATTTGGTTTTAATCCTTTGGTAAGTTTAGTTTCTACATTTTCTCTTTTACTCGTAGAGTTTGCCATTTTGTACTTTGTAAATATTTTCTCTTGTAGTAGCGATTCATAGGATGATTTTGAAATAGTTGCTAATTCAAATCCTAAAATTCCTGCACCAAGGTTAGAATATTCATATTTTAATCCAGGCTCATGATTTAGTTCAATTTCTTTCGTTAAATAACTTATGAGCTTTTCTTCGCCATAGTCTTTGTAAGGATTGTCTTGGTCAACAAGCAAAAGGTTCAAATTTGAAGGTAATCTTGGTAGTCCAGATGTATGATTTGCAAGTTCCTTGAAAGTTATTCCGTTTTTGGAATTAATTTCAAAATCAAGGTAATCTTGGATATTGTCTTCTAATTTTAGTTTTTGGTCGTTTACAAAATGAGACAACAAGGTTGCTGTAAATACTTTTGTTATAGAACCTATTTCAAAAGCATTTTTATAATTTTCAATTAACCTAATTGTGTCATTTGTTCTTGCAATTCCAAGAAAGTCAATTTTTCCATTTTTGATAAAAGCAATTGATAATTGAGTGTTGTTTGGAAACGATTTAGTATTGTCAAATAGAAGTTGAGACTGCTCTTTAGTAATTCCACTATTTAAGATTTCAATCCCATTTTCAGCAACGGTTATTTGTCCATTAGAACAACTCGAAAGTACAATTCCGATTAAAGCAGTTAAATATTTTCTAATTCGTTTTTTCATTATGAATGCCAACGCAGCGCTATGTGTAGTCCGGGTTATTTTATGGAAATATAATGAAAACCTTTTTTGGTTTTCGATTGTATTGGGAATAAAATGACCCGGTCCAGATTACATATAGTGACTTGATATGTTGGGTTATTTTCTTCCGTTAAGCGTCGTATTTGGCAAATGACCTCTTATCCTACGGATTTATGTAATCTGTCATAGCGCTGCGATGATGTTGCATTTCCCTTTGTGCGGGAATCGAGGTACGAGATGTAGCACATAGGGTCGACGTAGGAGAATGCAACATCATCGGTTTAGCTAAGCGTAGTGCGGAAGTAAGGAAACATTTCGTTTCCGTCTGAGTACGAAGCTAAAGCTTATTGTTTTGATTTGTTTTTTTCTTGTCCAAAGCTAAATCCATAAGATTTAGCGACTTAGTAAATATACACAGACCTTTCGATTTAGCCCAAAACTCCGCATTACGTTTAGGTTTTGTTAGCATACGTACTTTTCTCTACGCAACTATTTTTTTCCATTTGTCCGTTTCCGCAAAGTCCTTTACGATTCTATTCCGTTCTGCTAATAAGTCCGTCATATATTTTAGCAAGAATAGCTTGTCCGCTAACTTACCCAAGATTCCAAATGGAGATTCATAATCAAAATAGTCCGTCATCAAAGTCCCTTCATTTAAGTCCTCAAAATGATGTTCGTGCCTGAAACTTTTGAAAGCTCCTTTTACCATTTCATCTACAAACAGATTAGGGCGTTCAAATCCCGTAATCTTTGAAGTAAGTTTTTGATAAATCCCAAAGTGTTTTGCTCTCCAAGTAACCGATTCGTCCATTCCTATTAATCCACTAGTTTTTCCAGCGATTGCAGTTTCGTTTGTATGTTCCGTAGAGATTTTGTGTAAGTCAATACTGCGTGATAAGTCGAATACGATTTCCTTACTCGCTTTGATTTCTGTTAGTAATTCGATTCTAGGCAAAGCTTAGTAATTTTTAATTATTAAAATTACTCCCCAAATGATTGAAAAAATTCCGAAACCCCAAGTACTAACTAAGGCACGCCATGAAGCAAGTCCGTGTTTGTTCATATTGAAAGTTTCTTTTTTATTGTATTGATAAAGGCAAATTAGGATTCCTAAAATTAGTAAGTATATTCCAGTATAAATCGGATAGGTGTTAATTATATCTATAAAAATATCTTTTAATTTTTTCACTTAATTCGAGGTTGCTTAGTATGTATGCTAACGCAGCGCTATGTGTAGTCCGGGTTATTTTATGGAAATATAATGAAAACCTTTTTTGGTTTTCGATTGTATTGGGAATAAAATGACCCGGTCCAGATTACATATAGTGACTTGATATGTTGGGTTATTTTCTTCCGTTAAGCGTCGTATTTGGCAAATGACCTCTTATCCTACGGATTTATGTAATCTGTCATAGCGCTGCGATGATGTTGCATTTCCCTTTGTGCGGGAATCGAGGTACGAGATGTAGCACATAGGGTCGACGTAGGAGAATGCAACATCATCGGTTAGTATATGAAAAGTAGGCGATTACGAAGCACCAAACTTTCGGTTATGCACAAAGTTTGACACGAGCTAAAACCCTTGATTTCACTAATATTTCGCCTATTTTTTATATACATTGTTACAAACAGTTATTTATTTTCATTCAGCCATTGCTGAGCTTCCTTTGTATACCAATTATTCGAAAAATTCGTGGCGTTTACGATATTCTCGAAGTAGGTCTTAGCTTTTTCGGTGTTTCCTTTTCTAGCGTAGTAATTTCCTAAATATGTATTTGCATAGGGGTTATTTGGTTCCTTCTGTAGAAGTTGTTTTCCAATGTCTAATATTTGATTATCAAAATCATTAAACTCGCCAAGTTCCATATAAAAAGCCACATTTTTTAGAAATGAAAGATTATGCAACAGGTTTAAATCGGCATAGTCCGAGTAGTCTGGGTATTCTGCAAAAATGTGATTCAATAATTTCGCACTTGTTTTTAATTTATTAGGGTCAAATCTTGCCATATAGGATTCTGCAAGTGCTTGTCCTAATATCTTTTTTCTATAAAAGGCAGTATTTGAAAGAGGTTTAGAAATTGAATCCTGTTTTTCAAACAAAGGCATTTCGGTTAATTCCAATACATAATTTTTAAGAAAACTAAGGGCGAACAAGGATGAGGTAACGTCTCCATTAATAAGTCGAGCAGGGTCACTTAATAGACTATTATTGGCAAGTAGTGTTAAAGTAATATTCTCTGAGGGGATTTTTAACAATAGGCTAGAATAACAATCGTATTGACCATAAGCCCAAACAATCTTTAAATTCTCAAATTGTTGATTGAATATTCCGTATCCGTATGGCATATCTTTTTTAAATGATGAAAACATTAACTCCTTCGATTCTTTATCAATTATTGAGTTGTTATCCAATGCCTCATTAAAAATGGCTAAATCTTCTAAATTAGAGACAATTCCAGCCGAAGATGAATAACCATAATCAATAAATCCTTTTTCAATTCCATTATCCAGAATATAGGGTTTCGCTATTCTACTAATTTGGGTGGAATCTTTGAGTAAGAACGTATTCTTAAGTTTCAATGGCGTTAATATTTCCTTTTCCATCATTTCCGAAAAGGATTTTCCTGATGCTTTTTCGATGACATTTGTTATAAGTCCAAACCTTGAACTGTAATAAAAATTCTTTCCTACATTTCCTTGAGAGGTATGTGATAAAACGTGTTTTACTAGAATTGAATCACCAAGTATGGGTTTTGCCAAAAATTTATTGATAGGTTCATCAAGTGATAGCTTTTCTTGCTCAACGAGTTTCATTATTATAACTCCTGAAAACGCTTTGGTTATAGATGCTATTGGAAATAAAGTTGTAGAATCTACATTAATGGACTTTTCTAAGTCAGCTGCTCCAAAATATTCTCGATAAATGTTTTCTCCATTTTTCTCAATTGAAACAGCAAGCCCTGGTATTTTAAAATAATCCTTTAACTCGGTAAGTTCAGAAGTAAATTGTGCTGCTTGTTTGTCAATAGGTTTTTTTTTCTCCGAACAACCTGAAACGAATGCCAGAAGAATAATAATTTTTAAGAGTTGTTTCATTGACTTTTCTAATTGTTTGTAACGGTTTGTGTATGAAATGTAGCGTATAAAATGACGCTAACTTTTCGGATTATCACAGAGCCGAATTTTTATGTTTTGTTTTTACTTTTTTTATTTTAAAAGCCAAATTTAAAAATTTGGCGGTCTTTGCAAATAAGTACAAACCTTTCGGTTTAGAACTTATTAGCTATGTTTTATTCACGTTGTTATGCACTGGCTTTTCCTTTCCAGAATTCAACAATGCTTTCGGTTATTACTTTTTTGTTATTAAAAAACAATTTGATATCTACAGATTCTTGTTCGTTAAAATAATAGAATTCAATAATATCTACTTTTGCATTCTCTTTTATGATTTTCATTATATGTGAATCATTATTTGGGGATAACCCAATGAAGGTTATTTTTCCTTCTACTGATTTTAGTTTATCCACAGAATAATCAATTGAAAATTCTAAATCAGGTTCTTGTGTTTTTAACTTAACAGCCTCATAGAGTTTTTTTACTATTTCATTATCAGAATTTTTCCATTCCTCCATTTGAATTTTAATCTCTGGGTTTTCTTGCATTCCTTTAGCAAACTTGTCTATAGCTGAATTTGCTAATTCTGGTTGATTTGCCGCGAATAATTTAAATGCACCAGAACTACCAGTTATTGCATTCGAAAATGTATGTTCATATCCTTTAATCACAGGTGTCTTTTCTGCGGGTTTATCAGATAATCGATTTCTAAAACTATTAGAGTCATAAACTGGGTCAAGTACGTGAAATGCTCCGTGTAAGTATAATACGTTTTTACCTGTGGCTAACTCAATATTCTTGTCGTAATTAGTTGTGAAAATATTATCAAAAGAACTGATGTAATCAATAACGTTAGTAGGGAATTTTAAATGTAATTTATTAATTTTTCCTTTGTTAAATATTGAATCTAAAAACAACCTTCTTAAAAATTCTTGGAAATAATATCTCTCTGGGTTTGTTATTTTATTTTTTCTACAGTGTAATTCGTTTAGCAAAAAGTAATATTCAAAACCTATATCCGAAATAGAGACATTTCTCGAGTAAATACTCTTGAAAGTATCTAACTCTTCTTTTTCATCATTTAATACCGCTAATTGGTCGTAATGCCCATTTATAAAATCAGGAATTACTGAGTGTAAAGTATAAATCCAGATTTCGATTTCTTTAGTATAAACATCTGTTGAAAAATCGCCTGTTTTTAAATACAACAAAGCTCTTTCGATTATACTTTTATTTGTGTATTCAAATCCACCGAACTGAATATCTATTCCATTTCCAATTATTATGTTATTCATTCAGTTTTTTTCGCTTGTGCATAACGGTTCGGCTATGGCAAGTAGGGCAGTAAGGAAACCTTTTTGTTTCCGTCTGCGCTCGTAGCCAAAGCTTTTTGTTTTGTTTTTATCTTTTTCATTTTAAAAGCCAAATCCAAAAGATTTGGCGGACTTAGCAAACACCCCCAAGCCATTAAATTTAGCACTTTATGCCTTATTTGCTATAGGTATTGTTAGGCATAGGCTTTTCAATCGTAAGGCACAAAATCTCTCAAGAGTTTCCATTTTTTTAAATATCTTTTTGAATAATCGGTGTGCTTTATAATTGAAGGTTCAACTTCCAATATTTTATATTCCAATTCGATAATAAAGTCAATAAGTTCTTGCTTATACTTTTCGGTTAGTTTTAATTTTTCCTTGTTTTTTCCTGAATATTCAAGTCTATATAATATTTTCATTGATTTTTTCAGTTCGTTTTTTCCTTGATAAAAATGAAGGTTTGCATTTTTGATAGTATTCTCTATTTGGGTGTCTTCGATTTTAGGGTTTCGGAATCTCTTATTCATATAGCCAATAAATGTATTATCAAAGTTGATACCCATATTTATTTCATCTTTGGCTTTATTAACTCTCTTGTTCGTGTCATTAAAGGTTGAAATCCATTCGTCGTATGTAAGATTTTCAATTTGTTCTTTACTTTCATTCACATATTTCTGAATCAACTTATTAGTAATGCCCGATTGAGTAATACGCTTTATTTTCTTCTTGATTAAAGTAATAGAATCTAAAGTTTTCATTGTAGAAATAGAATCTTTATAGTTAAAATTTCCACTATCATGAAGGTTTGTAAAGTCTTTGTTTTCTATATCGAGATTGCTTATCGGATTATTAAGAAATTGCCAAATTGGGTCAAATGGCACATGAGTTTTAATAAATTCTTTTGAAGATATTAGAAAGTATTCATCTATAAATTTATGTATATAGTTGCCTTTATAATTAACATATCCAGCTGCCCACGTATTGTCTAAAAATAAATAATCACCCTCTATTTTTACCGCATTCCATGAATGGCTAATGTCTGGAATTTTATTATTATCTATTTCTGGAGTATAGCCTGAAATAACGTAGGATTCAATACCAATTGAATTGCACATGTAATGAAAAAGCTGAGAATAGTTGTCGCAAATACCTTTTCCAAAATTTATGGTCTCTTCCACCAATTTATCATAAGAGGTGTAAGTAACATCACTATTGAGCAGGCTTAGGTCATATTTTATATTATGGGTAATCCATATATGCAGGGCTCTTACTTTTTCATGTTCGCTTTTTAGTTTTAAGGTTAAGTATTTAGCGATTTCCTCCGAAGTTTTCAATGAATCAGGAACGTTTTTTGACTGCCTATCAATTTCTTCATATTTAGGATTCCCTTTTACATTGTTGAATGAAAAAAGGAGAATTAATATGTAAAGGTATTTTGCCATATATTTTATTCAGCTTATGCCTAACGTTTTAGCTATGAACAGTACGGGAGCAAACTAGCGTTTGCTTTCCGCCACGCACAAAGCGAAATCTTTTGGTTTTGTTTTTTCTTTTTTTGTCTAAAGCGAAATCCTAAAGATTTCGCGACCTCATAAAAATACGCAAACCTTTCGTTTAAGCCCGAAACCCGTATTATTTATAGGTTGTGTTAGCAAAAGTATTTTATTCGTCAACACCATAAGTTTTTTTAAATCCATCAGCGCTTTTAATTAGGAAGATACTGTAGATTAAACTTCCTACTATTAATAACTTTACTACAATTCCATTAAAAATTGAGCGGGGTTCAACAATGAAATTTAAAGTATATATCCCAATCATTAATATTAATGGGATTATAGTTAAAATTAGTGGGCTTTTTTTTATGAAGAAAGCGCATAACAGAAAAACTGCCACGATAATTCCATTTAGAATTAAGTCAAATAATTGATAACTATTCTTTATGAATCCAATTATCAAAAAAATGAGATTAATTCCTGCAATTGCATATAGTATCTTTTGACTTTTTTCTATTGAATCTGTAGAATCAATTAGGACACCTTTTTTATTAATAAACTGACCAATGTGAATTGCTCTTTCCTTTTCAGTTCCGTTAAAAGGGAATTTACAGTTTTTGCAAGTGTCAATCTTGTCCAGATATTCTTTCTTACATGAAGGGCATTTTAGTTTTTCCATATTTTTGCTAACGGTTTGTGTATGAAACGTAGCGCGTAAAAAGACACTAACTTTTCGGATTAACACAGAGCCGAATTTTAATATTTTGTTTTTACTTTTTCTATTTTAAAAGCCAAATTTAAAAATTTGGCGGATTTTGCAAGTAAGCCCAAACCTTTAGATTTAGCACTCACTAGCTATGTTTTATACACGTTGTTAGCCACAGTTTATTTATTCCAACTATTTATTTTTTTTACTAACTGATTCATTTTTAATTTTAAGTCAAGAACGTTTAAATCATCAATATCAATATGCTTGACAATTTCTGACGAATATTTGCTTTTGGCGGTGGCATATTTTTTTGTTGAAACTTTTGATATTATATCTTCTAATTTTTTGTTAGAGTCAATTTTAATTTTTTCAACTTCTAACCATTCCTTTAAAGATTTAGTAGATATATAGTTTTCAATTTCACGCCCTTTTGTGACCCAAGAATTTCTATCCCCTAATTCAGACTTAATTCTTGATTTAGTTGCATTAATTTTTGTCGTACTGGAAAAACCATCTCTATCCATAATTACAAAAGCATTTCTATTTAGTCTCAAAAGTGGAATCAATTCCGTTATTATTTTATCGTTTAGAAATGATAAGTGAGATAATAGTCTTCCTCCATAAAACATAATTGAGAAATGTAAACCTTCCACTAATGCGGAATCTAAAAGGCTAATCCATTTTAATAAAAATGTTCTATCGCTTGGGCCTTCTACCCAAATAACACCATTGGATTGCAAAATGTCACTTGATTGGTAACCTAAATCATTTAGTATTGAAAACGTTTTTGCTGTTCTATTTGCATTAAATATTGTTGATTTTACACCATCATTTTGGACGTGATAAACAGATGTATTATATCTTGAATCTAAGAAGATATTTGAATGAGTTGTTAAGAAGTAAATGTTCTTCGTTTTCCCTAAAAACTTAATAAATTTTCTTTGTAATTCAGGATGAAGATGGATTTCAGGTTCCTCAATACAAACAATTGAATTTTCGTGAATCACAAGAGTACTACATAACAAAACTAACTGGTGTATTCCAGTGCCAAAAGATTCTAAAGGCAACCTGTTATCATCAATAGTTAAAACAATTTCCTTTTTAGTATGAGGGATTTCAATTTCTAAATCAGGTTTATTTATCAAATCTCTAACAAATCTTTGTATTAAGTTGAATTTCTCTCTGGAATTTTCATCTCCTATTACAGGGTTTTGCATTTCAAACATTTTGCTAATTATGTTTGAACCATTAATTGAGGAATTAGAATCACCTAAAGAATGACCTTCTTGAATAACTCTTAAGTGAGGTATATAAATTAAATCATTAAAAGTTTTAGATACTATAGTCTTGATTGTGTGAGTGAAATTCTGTTTTATAGCATCCAATAATTGGCTTTTGCTCGCTCTTGAATAACTTTTTTGATATGGTACTAATTGTTGTTCTGTTAGGGTAGAAAATACTTGGGGTAACTCAATTGTTTGTGAATTTAATGTGAGTTCAAAAAAATGATGCTCTTTTAAGAATCCGTTGTGGTCAAATCCGTGTGAATATCTTATTTTATCTTTATTAATTGGTAAGTCTTCTCCCTTAATTTTTAAACGTAAAATTGCTTGTTTTCCATTTCGTCTATGTTGGTTTTGAATGTCATTAGGGAATTTATTTAACTCCTTAAGGTTTGAATTGAGAGTTTGTAAGAATCGAAGAACATTTGACTTTCCGCAATTATTTTTACCAATAATGATGTTGATTTTTTTGAGATTATCCAGATATACTCCTTCATCATCAAAACTTCTATAATTACTTATTCCAAATCCTTGTATGCTCATTTTTCAAATTGTGGCTAACGTAAAGATATAGATCGTATGATCTATATATCTATTATACCCCTAATTTAGGTAAAATTAGGTAGCGACTAAGCTAATACGGGAGAATTACCTTTATGTTATTCGAAAATTATACGTGTAATATGCGTTTATAAACATTTAAAAATGGTTACTGATTTCTAGAGTTTTAAATAAGGTAAAAAAGCCCACCAAGTAAATGATGAGCTTTTTATAAACAACTTAAAATAAAACTATTCTAATGAGGTGTCACCTTCATTGGGGTTATACACATAGTTAAATGTATAATAGGGGGTAGCGTCTGCAAATGCATTTGGTTCAGTAGGGGCGTCCTCATAATAGCTTAAGATTTCAACTTTTGCATAGTTACCTGCTGTGGTTCTAAATACGAATACCTTGCCTGGTATGGGTGTAATTAAATGCGTTGGATCACCTGCGTAGTTATACCAACCGTTGTCGCTACCTGTTGGTATGGCAAATGAGGCATCTGCATCTTGGTTAAACGTTAGACCTTCTGCAGTGGTTACACTTGCCAGTGTTCCCGTTACTATGGCTACACCGGCATTGCCGTTTCTTTCCGGCTCATCTGCAGTTCCTGTTACCGTGCCTCCGTTTACGGCTATTGTAGTTCCTCTAAAGGCTATATCCCAATCCGTATCGCTAGTGGTAATGGCACCGGTTTCAAAATCAAATTTTGCAAACTCGCCGCCTACGGGTTGCCCTTGCCCTCCGGTTTGTGGAGCATACAGATTACTTACGGTTTCTGTCTGTACGGGATCTGTTGGAGTGCTGTCATCATCATTGCTGCAAGAGGCGAATGCCACTGCTAAAAATACTACTGCTAAAATGTTCTTCGTCATGGTAATTGTAATTAAAACCTGCGCGTTGTCAGGTGGGTTAGAATTGATAATTTAATTTAATGAATGCTTGTATGCCCGGCATCGTCGGGATGTTGTTATCCGTATAGTCCAGTAGATTATTGGCGCCAACCTGTAATGTGAAATCGGAATAGAAAATTTTGCTGATCGCTGCATTTATCGTTACAAAACCGTCTATAAAACTGGTGTCGAAACTATCGATCAGTCCGTTGCCATTGGTGTCGTATTGTGCGTATTTACTTCTATACAGTACACGTATATTTACATTGGTGTTGGCAGATGGTATATCGTAATACACCTTGAAGTTGGCGTTGTGACGTGAACGATCGACCAAGCCAAAATAGTCTGACTGTGCTAGTGCGACGGACTGTCCACTTGCTGCATCCCGAATAAATACTTGATCATCCTTTACATCTTGTTTCTTTTGTTTGTCAAAGGCATATAGCAACTGGTATCCGGCACTGATGTTTAGCTGATCGGTAAGTTTATAGCTTGAATTTATTTCAAAACCAGTGGTGTATATTTCATCAAAATTCATGTAACTGAATACATTTTGTCCGTTGGTCTTGCGTGCAATGATCCTGGTATCTATAAGGTTTTTAAAATCGTTTCTAAAGAAATTGACTTCGGTAGTACCTTTGCCATGATTTAAATTGAAACCTAGGTTATACCCAATAGAGCTTTCGGCTTCCAAAGGTTTACTCAATTCATCCTCGGTTACGATAACATCTAAAATCTGATCTTGTGCTTCTAATTCCTGTAATTTTTCAAAGGCTACATTATAGCCAAGTACGGTGTAGCCAACGGCGGAGTTGGTAAAGTCAAAATACAATTGCCTAAAATCTGGTGCTTTAAATCCGTAGCCTACAGACCCTTTAATAGAAAGGTTGTTGTTCAACTGGTAACGTAGTGCCAATTTAGGGCTAAACTGATTGTTGTATTCGGAATGATTGTCAAATCGGGCACCGGCAATTACATTTAGCTTTTCAATGGGGTCAAAGTCGTACTGTGCATAGAGGTATTGTGAAGTGAAGTTTACCGTTTCATCAAAATAGGTGCGATCTAAATTATCTATCTGTAGTCCGGCACCTGCGGTTAAAGTTCCATTTTGGAACCCAATTTTACTGTCATTCTCATTGGCAAAGGTATAACTACCGCGCACCTCTGGTCTAAATAGCTTTTGATCAAAGTCACTATCGCTCAAAACATCTGTAGAAATAGGGTCTGCCAATAATTCTGTAGCTACATAATTGGTGTAATATAGTTCATAGGCCATCGTAAGATTCGGGGTCCATGTGTGGTCTAGTCTTGCATGCGCGTTCCATTCACGTTCTTTGGTATCACCTTCATATTGAATACTGTCCAATGAAAAACCGGCATCTTGTACCTGATCATAAAAACGACCCGAGGTAAAAAGGGAAAGTTTGTTGTTAAAGTCATAGTATAGCCTACCGTTTAGGGTGTAGTTGGTAAACGGGTTTACGGTTTGCCCTTCAACATCTTCATTGAGGTCATATCCTTCGGATGAAAATCGGTTCGCAAATAATCCGTAGCGAAATTTTTCAAACCCTTGCTTCAGGTCTAGGTTCATGTCTTGCTGTGTGTAACTTCCTATTCTGTAGGATGCATTACCGGTCAATGCCTCGGTCTTCGGTTTTTCAGTGATAATATTTATCACTCCGCCTAAAGCTTCAGAACCGTATAAACTGCTAGACGGACCTTTAACTACTTCTATCTGTTTGATATTGCCAACGGTTAACCTACTTAAGTCAAAATTTCCGGCACTTCTACCCACTAAGGGAACACCATCAATTAGTATAAGTATATAGTCTGATGCGATACCTTGTATTTGTACGCCTTGAAATCCGCTCTCATCGGTAACGGTAATAATCCCGGTCTGCTCGTTCAGTATTTCGTTAAGACGAACCGTTCCCGATTTAATGATCTGTTTTTTGCCAACTAGGGTAACAGGTAATGGAAGCGACGATAATTGGCGCTCGGTTCTAGTTGCGGTTACGATGACTTCATCTAGTTGTTGAGGTAAAATAGAGTCGGTAGTGCTGGGCACTTGGCTCTGCGCAACTATATAATTTGCACCTATTAATACTAGTAAGGTCGGTAATCGAAATCGCATTATATTTATTTAGACTAATTCTTAATAATGTTCAAATATATGAACAATTTTTATTTAGAATGAATTAAAATAGTTATTTTTGTCTCGAACATTAAAATACCTAACACGTAAAATGAAAACAGTTTTACCTACCATATTGGCACTAGTACTATCTGTAAGTGCCATTGCCCAAAGGGCAAAGATGAAAGAAGACCGCGAGGCTATAAAGAGCATGTGCGGTTGTTTTGAGGTTACGTTCAATTTTGCCGAGACTTTTAATCATAGTACGGATTCCTTATATAAACCTTCCAAGACTAAAGTGGATAAAGGTTTGGAATGGGCAGAATTGGTAACGGATGAGGATGATAAAATCTCCATACAACATTTATTACAGGTAGGTAACCCTGCTGATCCGCATATTGTAAAACACTGGAGACAAGATTGGCTATATGAGAATACCGACCTTTATTCGTATAATGCGGATAACACATGGACCTATAAAAAAATACCTGCCGATCAAGTAAAAGGGCAGTGGACGCAAAAAGTGTTTCAAGTAGATGATAGTCCGCGTTACGAAGGTTCTTCTACTTGGGTTCACGTAGACGGTAAGAGTTTTTGGGAGAATACTTCAGATGCTCCGTTGCCAAGACGTGAGTATACTACCAGAAGCGATTATAATTTGACCATACGTGGCAACCGTCATGAAGTAACAGATTATGGTTGGTTGCATGATCAGGATAATAAAAAAGTAATTCGTGAACCAGGAAAGGAAGATATAATTCTCGCACAGGAGAAAGGATATAATACCTATGTAAAGGTTGATGATAGTAGATGTGCTGCTGCGGCAACATGGTGGAAGTCCAATGCCGATAAATGGGCAATAGTCCGCACCAAGTGGGACGATGTTTATGGAAGAAACCAAAATCTTTCTTTAGAAGAAAAAGTAGATAATAAAGTGTTGTATAAATATCTTTTTGATGATGAATATGATCAAAAGGAAGAAATAGAAGAAATAATTGAATCATTTGTTAAAAAATAAGAACATGAAAACCGTTAAACAAATAGCCCTAACTGCTCTGTTGTTTGTAAGCTTTACAGGTATAGCTCAGCAGAAGAATGAACTTTTAGATCGTAAATTCTGGAAAAGCAACCCTAGTGTTGCCACTGTTAAGCAAAAAATAGCAGAAGGTAATGATCCGGTAATAAAAGACAGTAACTCTTTTGATGCCACTACATTGGCAATTACCAGTAAGGCTGATACCGAGGTAGTTAAGTATTTATTGTCGCTAGAGGGTAACGAAGTAGACAAGAAAACCCATGATAGTCGTATTTATTTGCATTGGGCTACGTATGCTGGCAATGCTGATGTGGTACAGTATCTTTTGGATGAAGGTTCTTCGGTAACGGCGTTGGATAGTCACAGATATACGCCACTTGCTTTTGGTGCAAATGCGGGACTTACAAATCCTGAAATCTATAGCGCTTTTGAGGAAAAGGGGGTTGTTTTGGCAGATGAGAAAAATGAGCACGGTGCCAATATTTTATTATTGGCGGCTCCATCGCTAAAAAGTGAGACGGATTTACAGTTTTTTTTAGATAAGGGCTTGGCTTTGGATAGTAAAGATGAAGACGGTAACGGTATTTTTAATTACGCCTCTAAAAAAGGCAATATAGAATTTCTAAAGTTATTGGTAGATAAGGGAGTAGATTACAAATCATTGAACAACAATGGCGGTAATGCTTTTATGTTCGCATCGCAAGGTGGGCGTGGTTTTAGTAATGGTCTACCTGTCTATACCTATTTAAAAGGTCTAGGATTGGAACCTAATATTGTTGAGACCAGTGGTAGAACACCATTACACCGTTTGGCTTCTGGAAATAAAGATGTTGCCATTTTTGAACTCTTCTTAAATGCTGGTGCAGATGTTAACCAAGCAGATGCCGAGGGTAATACTCCGTTCTTGAATGCTGCAGCAAGAAATGATTTAAAAATCGTTCAATTGTTCGCCAAAGATGTCAAGGATATCAATACTACAAATAAAGATGGGGAAACGGCATTAATGCTTGCTGCTCACGGTAATAAAGCTGATGTAGTTTCATTTTTAATTGAAAAAGGTGCCGATATCAATGCTACAGATACCGATGGTAATACGGTTGCTTACTACTTGGTGGATTCTTACAATAAGAGAAACGCACAAGCTTTTGATGCTAAACTCGCTTTGTTGAAAGCAAAGGGTTTAAAATTCAATACGGTTCAAGGGGAAGGAAATACCTTATACCACGTGGCAGCTAAAAAGAACGACCTGCAGTTAATGAAAAAAATTGCCGATTTTAATATCGATGTAAATGCTAAAAATGATGAAGGTATGACAGCTTTACATGTTGCGGCAATGAAAGCGGAAAATGATAAGCTTCTTAAATTTTTAATAGCAAAAGGGGCAGATGCTAATAGTAAGACCGAATTTGAAGAAACCGTTTACGATTTGGCAAGTGAAAACGAAATGTTGCAAAAAGGAAATACTTCGTTAAACTTTTTAAAGCAATAAAAAGCATAATTGATTATAGAAATGAAAAGATTTTTAAAATTTATACCGGCAGTAGTTTTGGTCGGTTCATTGTTATCGGCATTTACAGTAGTAGATAAAACAGCGGTAAAGTGCCTTATTCAATTAACCAATTATTCTGGTGAAGGTGCTTACTTAATAGTATCTATCGTAGATGACAATAATGAATATGTAGAGACCTTGTACGTACAAGGTAAAGACAGTGAATGGTATAGTGAAATTACGGAGTGGTGGAAATTCTATGGAAAGCATCGCCCAAATATCGATGCTATTTCTGGTGAAACCATTAGTGGTGGAGAAAGAGCATTGAATGTGCTACAGATTCCAAATGATAAAATAGACCAAGGGTATAACCTTCGTTTTGAAACTTCTGTTGAGGACAAAGGCTATTTTGCAGACGATATTCAATTTCCGTTAACTACGGAAAATTTGAAAACAAAGGTAGAAGGTAAAGGATTTATAAGGTATGTACGTATGCTACCTCAATAATTATTTAAAGTCGTCTTTGCGAGGAGCATTTCGCGACGAAGCAATCTGTTGAAATTAGGCCAATAGGTGAGTTTGGGTTTATCATTGAGCAGATTACTTCACTTGGTTCGTAATGACGTTTTAAGTAGAAATCGTCTTTGCGAGGAGCATTTCGCGACGAAGCAATCTGTTGAAAGTGGGCAATAGGCGAGTTTGAGTTGATCATTAAGCAGATTACTTCACTTTGTTCGTAATGACGTTTTAAATAGAAGCCGTCTTTGCGAGGAGCATTTCGCGACGAAGCAATCTGTTGAAAGTGGGCAATATGCGAGTTTGAGTTGATCATTAAGGAGATTACTTCACTTTGTTCGTAATGACGTTTTAAATCGAAAGCGTCTTTGCGAGGAGCATTTCGCGACGAAGTAATCTATTTAATGAAGGAAACATGTCACATTGAGCGCAGTCGAAATGCTTTTGGGCTACAACTCAATAAATTTTCGATTATGATAGAAATGATAATGAATATTTATTTTTCAAACACAATTAAACTTCCAGAATGGTCTTAATTAGCCATTCTGGAATTTTTAAATAATAATTGGCTATAAAACTACATCCCTACTTATGACCATTTCCATTTGGCGTTATAGCCATCTTACGCTTGCTTTAATTTCATCTTTATTTTTAGTGGTGGCTTCTATTACGGGTGTTATTCTTGCCATAGAACCCATTTCCCATCAAACAAAAGGATATGCGGTTGCAAATCTTGAGGAAGTACCTTTGGCAACTACTATAGATGCATTAAAAAATACATATGATGAGGTCTTGGGGCTAGAGGTGGAATCTTCCGGCTTTGTAAAAGCATCTGTATTGACCATGGAGATGGAAACCTTAGATGTGTATATTGATCCCGTTACGGCTGAGCAGCTTGGTGAAGTAGAAGAGCGACCTTATATATACACGTTTGCTACCAATGTACACCGTTCACTTTTCTTAAAAAGTATAGGTAGGTTCTTTGTTGGTCTAATTTCATTATTATTATTGATTATTGTTGTTACCGGATTGGTTTTATTAGCTAAGCGCCAAGGCGGATTCTTGAAATTATTTACAAAAGTCCAGAAAGATTACTTTGAACTAAAGTACCACGTCGTGTTAAGTAGATGGTTCTTTATACCGATCGTAATTCTTGCATTTACCGGGGTGTATTTATCTGCGGAAAAATTTAATTTATTACCGGAAACAACGGTTGACCAGGTGGAGGTACCGGTAAGCATTTCAGCCCAGAAATATGAAAACATTACTGATATTCCGTTTTTTAAGGAAACTACCTTGGCAGATATACGCCAGGTAGAATTTCCCTTTTCAGATGATCCAGAAGAATACTATCTCATGGCCTTGCAGGATAGGGAAGTGGAGGTAAATCAGCAAACAGGTGAAATTGTTAGCAGGGGTGATTACCCGTTTGTAACCTTGGCTTCTCGCTTAAGTTTAGTGCTACATACTGGTGAGGGCAACGTTATTTGGTCCATCATTTTATTACTCGCCAGTGCATCTATTTTATTCTTCATGTATTCTGGCTTTGTAATGACTGTAAAGCGAAGAAAGAAAGCAAAAGGTATTGCTCAAATGCCCAATAAGGATGAATGTGAATATATAATTTTAGTCGGTTCTGAAAGTGGTACGGCATTCGATTTTGCCCAGCGATTTTATAATGGGTTAACACAAGTAGGTAAGAAGGTCTATTTAACGGAGCTGAACAAATACACCACTTATTTAAAAGCAAAAAACATCATTGTTTTTACATCGACCTATGGTGAGGGCGAGCCGCCTACGAATGCCCGTAAATTCCCGACAAAATTTTTAACGGTAGAACAACCGAATACCATAGATTTTTCAGTAGTTGGTTTTGGATCATTGGATTACCCTGATTATTGTAAGTATGCAATAGAGGTAGACCGCCAGATCAATGCTTCAAAAAGTTTTAAGAGACAATTGCCGTTATTTAAAATTAACCAGGCAAATTTTGAATCTTTTGAACTTTGGATGACTCAATTCTCGAACAAAGTAGGTTTTACCATTCCGGTAGAGCGACCCCTTGTCAAGAAAAAGAAATATAAGAAAGTCGAATTTGAAGTAGTGGAACGAACGGAGTTAAATGTCGATGACACGTTCTTACTGCGTTTGCGTCCTCAATCTTCCATCGAATTTGTTTCTGGCGACCTATTGGCTGTTTTTCCTAATAATGATGATTTGGTTCGTCAATATTCCATTGCCCGTATAGGTGGTGATATATTGCTGAGTATTAAAAAGCATGAATTAGGAAGGGGCTCTAATTTTCTCTTCGGATTAAAAGTGGGACAAAGTATACATGCAGCCATTGATAGAAATGAGGAGTTTCATTTTCCTAAAAAAGCCAATAATGCAGTTTTTATCTCCAATGGTACCGGCATAGCTCCGTTCTTAGGAATGATCTCGGAAAACACGTCTCAGAATATCTCCTTGTTTTGGGGAGGTCGTACAGCCGCTTCTCAGGTAATCTATAACGATATTTTGGAAAATAAAGTTGCTAGAACGGGTGAGTTAAAACTTTTTACCACGTATTCACGAGAGGGGGAAGGACAATACATACAAGATGCTGTTGCCGATGAAAAAGAATTGATTCTTAAAACCATAGCTCAAGGTGGAACGATTATGTTATGTGGTTCTTTGGCCATGCAGCATGATGTGCTTGATGTAATTGAAAAATTGTTGGAAGACAACGATGCCATCTCTTTTGAAGCTTTCGAGCAGGGCGAACAGTTGAAAACGGATTGCTACTAATTTTTCTGACTTATAAGTTCTCGACTGCGCCTTCCTTTTCGGCAGGCAATCTCGAAATGACCAAGGAGAACAATCGAAACCGTCTTTGCGAGGAGCTTTTCGCGACGAAGCAATCTGTTGAATTTAGGCAGTATGCGAGTTTGCGTTTATCATTAACGTCATTACTTCACTTTGTTCGTAATGACGTTTTAAATTGAAGCCGTCTTTGCGAGGAGCCTTTCGCGATGAAGCAATATGTTGAAATTAGGCAATAGGTAAGTTTGCGTTTATCATTAAGCAGATTACTTCACTGCGTTCGTAATGACGTTTTAAATCGACGCCGTTTTTGCGAGGAGCCCTTTGCGACGAAGCAATCTGTTGAATTTAGGCTGTATGTGATTTTGGGTTTGTCATTGAACAGATTACTTCACTGCGTTCGTAATGACGTTTTAAATCGACGCCGTCTTTGCGAGGAGTTTTTCACGACGAAGCAATCTGTTGAATTTAGGCAGTATGTGAGTTTGGGTTTATCATTAAGCAGATTACTTCACTTTGTTCGTAATGACGTTAATTTAGTCAGCGTGTCACATTGAGCGCAGTCGAAATGCTTTTTGAGTAAGTGACTTACAAGTTTTCGACTGCGCCTTTTTTTTTAGGCAGGCAAGCTCGAATTGACTTTTAATCCCATTGCATTTTTTGAAGTCTTACCGCATTTAATATTGCTAAAAGTGCAACACCAACATCGGCAAAAACGGCTTCCCACATGGTTGCCATTCCACCGGCACCCATAGCTAGAACAATAAGTTTTATGCCAAAAGCCAATACAATGTTCTGCCATACAATTTTACGGGTAGAATTACCTATTTTAATTGCCGTGGCAATTTTTGTAGGCTGGTCGTTTTGTATAATAATATCAGCTGTTTCAATAGCTACATCACTCCCTAATCCGCCCATTGCTATGCCAACGTCACTAGTAGCAAGTACGGGGGCATCGTTAATACCATCACCCACAAACGCGATTTTGGTATCGGGTTGTTTCTTTAATTGCTCTACTTCTACAAGTTTTTCTTCTGGTAGTAATCCGCCTTTCGCCCAATCCAACCCTAATTCTTTGGCTACCTTTTGGGTGATGGAGTCTTTGTCACCAGAAAGCATGATGATTTTTTTTACTCCCGCTTTACGCATATTTGAAATAGCTGTTAAGGCGTCTTCTTTTAATTCATCGGCAATGGTAACATAACCGGCAAATTTTCCATCGATAGCTAGCATTACTACGGACTCTAGTATAGAATCTATCTCGGTAGGAACTTTTATTTGATTTGAGTTCATTAAACTTTTGTTCCCTGCTAAAACAGTTTTTCCATTTACTTTTCCCTTTAATCCTTTGCCTGCTATTTCCAGAACTTCGGTGGCGCTGTACGCACTTTTATCAGTAGCATGTACTAAAATGGCTTTAGCTATGGGGTGTGTGGACTGTGCTTCTATGGCGGTCAAGTAGCTCATGAATTCACTTTCTGTAAAGTGTTGATCTATAATAAGATCCTTGATTTTAAAGACCCCTTTTGTCAATGTGCCTGTTTTGTCTAGGGCGACCGTATTTACTTTGGTCATGGTGTCTAAAAAAGAAGCTCCTTTAAATAGTATTCCATTTCTAGATGCAGCACCTAATCCGCCAAAATACCCTAAGGGAATAGAAATCACCAACGCACACGGGCAAGAGATTACAAGGAATATCAAAGCTCTGTACAGCCAATCTTGAAAAATATAATCAGCAACGAAAAAGTACGGTAAAAATGTTAGCGCTATGGCTAAATAGGTAACAATAGGTGTATAGACTTTTGCGAATTTTCGAATGAACAATTCTGTTTTTGATTTTCTTGCCGTTGCATTTTGTACCATATCTAGAATACGGGCAATGGAACTATCCTTAAATGCTTTAGTGGTAGTGATTTCAATGACTCCGGATGTATTTATGCTTCCTGCATAAATAGGGTCTCCTTTTTTTAGGGATATCGGTTTGCTTTCACCTGTAAGTGCAGCCGTGTTGAACGAGCCTTTTTCTGAAATCAATGCTCCATCAAGAGGAACTTTTTCTCCGGCTCTAACCTGTATTTTTTCCCCAATCTGTACTTGCTCCGGAGCTACTGTAATATAGCTATGATCACGGAAAACCAAGGCGTGATCCGGTCGTAGATCAAGTAAAGCTTTAATGTTGCCTCTAGCGCGTTTTACAGCCGCACTTTGAAATAGTTCGCCCACACCGTAAAATACCATTACGGCAACACCTTCAGGATATTCGCCAATGGCAAAGGCACCAATTGTGGCAATGCCCATTAAGAAAAATTCGGTGAAAAAATTTCCTTTTTTAATACTTTGCCAACCTTCTTTTAAGACCGGTAAACCAACAGGTAGGTATGCTGCAATATACCAGGCTAATCGTATGTAATTTTTAAAAAATGGTAAAACCTTAAAATAGTCTAAGGTTAAACCAATCATCAGCATTGTAAGGCTGATGATTGCCGGTAAGTATATCCTATAATTTGTTGTTTTTTTGGTGGCTTCTGTGGTTTCGTCATTTCCAGAGCAGTGTGCACACGTACCTTGGGGTTGAGGGGAAGCTTTTTGTTTTGCTAGGTTCTTTTTCATCATACCACAAAGGTGGATAAAAGAACCGTGCAACAGAAGTGCATTTTAATGTTGACTGCATGATTCGCATATGCCCTTAATGACCAAATTGGCGTCTTCGGCTATATAGCCTTGGGGTAGATTTATATGCGGTATTTTATGCTCGGTCAAACAAACGGTTTTGTCACAATTGCAACAATGAAAATGTAGGTGAAGATCTTGATCGATTTCGCAATTACAACCTGGTTCACATAAAGCAAATTTAGAGACATTGGTGCCATCATCAATTTGATGTACGAGTCCTTTTTCTTCAAATGTTTTTAAAGTGCGATATAATGTTGTGCGCTCTGCTTTGTCAAAAGCGTTTTCAATATCGGTTAGGGCAACCGCAGAATTCTTGCCGGCCATGTACTTGTATATAAGTATGCGCATGGCAGTGGGTCGTACCCTTTTATTATGTAGCGTTTTTTCAATCTCGGTCATGCAAATTGTGGTTTTGTAATACCCGTAACACTAATGTAATCAATGTTCTACTGGTTTTCAACTTCATGAGATCTTTAACTTTAAATTATGTCATTTGGTCTGTATGGTTTCAGTGTTTTAAAAAGTGTAAAATACTGGTAATAGGAAAAATAGCCTGCTTTAACCTCTTTTTTAAATATTTAATCATTACAAATGTTCTTAATTAGGTGTCCACTAGGTGCAAAGCATTGCAACTATTGATTTTTAGACAGATCTAAAAATCTATTTGACCGTCTTTTTGTTGAGGGTGTAATGATCCTGTAATCAGTAAGGTAGCTGTTTTTAATTGTAGATGATCTTTAACTTTTGGAATTTATTTGCTACGCTGTTTTTTAGCTACTCAACATCATGGGCAATATGGAAAATAGCATCGCCTTGGTTGACAATTGGTGATTCATTGATACAAATAATATAACCGCTTTCCTTGGCTTTAATCTTCTTTTCAAAATACCCGAACGGACCGGAGATACTTCCAATTTCGTCACCTTTTTTAACGGCTTGCCCAACTTTTATATTTGGATGAAACATACCAGAGTGTTTTGCCCTGATCCATTTAGAGGAATGTACCAATTTGGGCACGGTTTCTTTAAGTGCATATTCAGCTAATTCTTTTTCAAAATTGCGAATACCCAAATGATGCATTAAGCGTAATGCTCCAACAACACCTGTATCTGTTATTTCATGGTCTATTTGAAGCGATTTTCCGCCTTCGTATAGCAATACTTTTTTATTCAACTGATGAAGTGTTTCTCGGAACGATTTTTCTCTTCCTGCGGACTTTACAATGAATTCCGCACCAAAGACCTTCGCCAATGCCAATCCGTCAACATCATCTCGGTCAATTCTAATTTGAGGGGCGTTAAACCGGCTGTCACCACCCGTATGGTAGTCAATACAATAATCTATGACCGGGGCGATATCTTTTACCAAGTGATGCGCAAATCTACTCGCCAATGAACCACGTAAGCTTCCAGGAAAAACCCTGTTTAAATCCCTGCCATCTGGAAACTGTCTGGTTTGGTTAAGAAATCCAAAAATGTTCACTACAGGAATACAAATGACCATGCCACAATCCGGACGGTTGAATTTCTTTGAGACTATTTGCCGTACTATTTCAACTCCATTGATTTCATTTCCATGAATACCTCCTGTAATCAATAAAGTAGGGCC
Source organism: Maribacter sp. LLG6340-A2 (assembly GCF_045057105.1). Taxonomy (GTDB): domain Bacteria; phylum Bacteroidota; class Bacteroidia; order Flavobacteriales; family Flavobacteriaceae; genus Maribacter. Next base: position 3,660,305 of record NZ_CP159332.1, read on the forward strand.
ATCTTTTTTACCACGCTGCACTATTACAGGAACCTCAATCTTTGTTCTTGTGTGTAGTTTGGCGATATCTAGATTTAACTGGGCGCCTTTACCTTTTGCTATTGTCTCACCTAAAACGGTATATTTTTTATTGAACATAAATCTTACCTTTCCTTTAATTGCTACTATAACCTAAAAGGTTGCAGTTTGGTATATTAAAAGCGGTAAAATTAGCATTTAAAATACTAAAAAGTATCGCTATTGTTCAGTAGTAAACGGACTGGCAGGCAAGCCTTCTTTGTTGTACAAATTAGGATTGTCCGGGTTATCTGCCCACGCATAGCGTACATATTTTGGAGCCCTGATGTCATCATGCCAAACAATTACTTTGTTGTTTTCAATTTTAGCGTTTGCCCATATAAAGTGTTTGTCTTTACCGGCAATAGCAAATTGAGCAGGAGGTTCACCATCTTTGGTAGTTAAGCCGCTGCCAATATTAGAAAAGGAGAGTATAATTTTATTACGTTCTACCGTATGGTTTTTATACAAAGGGCCAGAAAAAACAAGGTCCTCATTATAGGCCAATTTTAACGCGGCCAAGGCCATGCGTTCCCCAACATCTTTCTTGTTTTCTGGATGTATATCGTTCCATTCGCCTAAATCTATGTTTACGGTCATAGCGGTTAGTGGTAATGCTAAAGCTTTGGTTTGTGCATCTCTGAAGGCTGCCCATTTACTTTCTTCTGGAGTATAATTAACGTCCATAAAATTGGGAAGCTGTGCGTAGATAAAGGGTAAATTGGGTTGGTTAAATTGATTTTTCCAATCTTGAATCAGACCTTTTAGTAAAGAGGCGTATTTTTCCGGTTCACCCGAATTGCTTTCTCCTTGATACCATAATATGCCCTTAAGTGCATATTGGGTGTATGGGGCAACCATGGCATTGTATAATGCCGTTGGCTCGTTTTGCGGATTGAAAGTAAGACCCGATGATGCATCTACAGGGGCAAATACTTCACCTACCTTATATTGCCAATACCCTTTAAGGTCTATGGTATCGGTAGCTGTGCTCAGAAAGTATGGTTTGTCTGGAACAAATCCGCCTTTACCTTGATAATTGCTGACTCTAATAGTCAATACATTTTTTCCGCTTTTTAGAACGTTTTTAGGTATGGTATATTGACGCTGAGGATATTGATACGTGGTTTGTCCTATTTTGGTGCCATTAATATATACTTCATCGGCATCCACAATTCTACCTAGAAATAATTTGGCGTTGTCATTATCAAAAGTTTGCGGTATCTCTATGTCCTTGCGGTACCAAACCGTACCATTTAAATTTCTGATGCCTTGATCTTCCCAATACCCCGGTATATTTATTCGACGCCAATTTTTAGGAGTATAATTGGGGTCGTGCCATTTTAAAGGGCCTATCAACCCTTTATCCTTAATGGTGGTTACGATCTGATCTTTAATAGCTTTGTCCTGTTTGATTAAATCATTTATATAAGCGGTATCCTTATTTTTATCTATGGTTCTTAATAGGTCAACGTTATTGCTAAAACCTTGTTCACTGGTCCATGCCTCTATTCTGGTACCACCCACACTGGCATTGATCAACCCGATAGGAACGCCATATTTTTCATAAATCTTCTTTGCGAAAAAATAAGCTACCGCAGAAAAATTTGGAACTTCCTCTGGCATAGCTACTTCCCATTGGCCGCCTTTTACATTTTCTAGTGGTCCGTTAAGGTTTGTATTCCTAGGGACTTTAAAGTGCCTTATTTTGGGATAATTGGCTTCTTTAATTTCCTTGGCATACGTAACATCATGTCTATATAGTTGATGCTCCATGTTAGATTGCCCCGCCACCAACCATACATCTCCTATATAAATATTATGTATAGTAAGCTCGTTGGTTGCTAAAACTTTAAGATCATAGGGTCCGCCAGCTTTCATTTTAGGAAAGGTAATGCGCCATTCGCCGGTGTTGGAAGCTCTTGTTTTTAGCGTAAGTTCGTCTAAGGTCAAAATGATTTCTTCCCCTTGCGATGCCCAGCCCCAAATATTTATTGGAGAATCTCGTTGCAATACCATGCTATCCCTAAAAATTTGAGGTAATTTTACTTGTGCAGAACTCGTTGAGGCCAACAAGCTTACCACAAGTAATAAAATAAATTTTATAGCTTTTATTTTACTAGTGTGATTATGCATTTTTATAGGGAGAAATGGTTTTAATATGGCCATCTGGCATATGTTCTATTTCTGTCATTTTAACGGACCTTAAGTGTGTTACCCCTTTGGATAAACTGCTATCGTGATAGAATAAATACCATTTATCTTCTACCTTGCAGATAGAATGATGTGATGTCCAGCCAACTACAGGTTCCAAAATTCTGCCGCCATAGGTAAATGGCCCGTAAGGATTGTCACCAATGGCATAACAAATATAATGGGTGTCTCCAGTAGAGTAGGAGAAGTAGTATTTCTCATTATATTTATGTACCCATGCCGCTTCAAAAAAACGCCTTTCGTTATCTCCGGCCAATAATAAATTTCCATGCTCATCCAAAATTTCTACCTCTTTCGGTTTTTCTGCGAACTCTAGGAGGTCATTGGTTAATTTGGCTACATAGGGGAGTAAAGCCGGTTCATTATTTGCCGGTAAGTGTGCTGTTGGACTTTCAGGATTTTCAGGATTGAATACACCTTTACGCCAACGCTGTAATTGCCCGCCCCACAGGCCTCCAAAATACATATAGTAGTTACCATCACTATCTTCTAGAACGGCTGGGTCAATGGAGAAACTGTTTTTAATAGGGTTGTGTTGGGGAGTAAATGGACCTGTGGGACTATCACTTACCGCAACTCCAATTTTGAAAATGCCATCATAAGCTTTTGCCGGAAAGAATAAATAATATTTATCCCCTTTTTTAGCGGCGTCTGGGGCCCACATTTGTTGCTCTGCCCATGGAACATCTTTTACGTGTAAGGCAACGCCATTATCTTTTGCCTCGGCATCAATGGAATCCATGGATAATACATGGTAGTCTTCCATAGCAAAGTGACTGCCCAAATCATCAAAAGCTTCACCAGCATCTATATCGTGAGAAGGATAAATGTATATTTTTCCATCAAAATAATGTGCAGAGGGATCTGCGGTATATATGTGTGAAACTAAAGGTTTTGATATGGCTTTCTTGTTTAAATCATCAAAATCAATATGTTCAATACTTTCTTCTGGCATAGTTTTACGCTTTTCTTCTATTTATTAAATCTTGTTCTATCTGAACTTCCATCTTTTTGTTTATTTCGTAAAAGAACAATAGGGCAATGGCTAGGAAAAATGCAATTGAAGGATAAATGCTTACCAGCATTTTTGTTCCTTTTATGGCGGTTTCCGGTTGTACTATTGTTTCGGTATTTCCAAATTTGTTGGGAATGTAATTATACAGTCCAAGAATCCAGGTTACCAATGAACTGCCTATGGTCAAGCCTAATTTAAGCCCGATCATCATTGCAGAAAATATGATTGCGGTTGCCCTTCTGTTATTCTTCCATTCAGAATAGTCCGCAACATCTGCAATCATGGCCCACAATAAGGGTATGGTAATACCGTAGAAAAAACCATGTAATATTTGGGACAAGAACATTAATTCTACAGATGTAGGAGCAAAGAAATAAAAGATGGCAATGAACAGGGTCGAGATAAAAAGGGCGGATCCAAATACATCACGCTTTCCAAATTTATCCGCTAATGCTTTGGATAGTGAAATGCCTACGATCATAAAAATAATTCCCCCGGCGTTGAACAGCCCAAATCCTGCGGAAATGGGATTATCTCCAAAAAAATCGACACCTATACTGGTAAGGCTATTGAGCAAAGGTCCTATAAATTCTGCTAGACTATTGGCATCGACATAATTTTCAAAATAGTATACATAAGAACCTCCTTTTAAGGCCAAGGTGATAAATACTAAGGTGGTCAACAGTAACATGAGGATCCAAGGCCTATTTTTAATTAAATCTCCTAAATCTTCCCTTAAGCTAGATTTCTGTTCTGGGGTAGGTATTACCCGCTCTTTTGTTGTGAAGAAAGTGATCAGTAGCATTATGGTCCCTATAATGGCCAAATAGGTCATTACCTTTTCAATACCTACGGCTTTATCCCCACCGCCGGCATATTCTATAATGGGCAACATAAATACCTGAACAAAAAATTGAGCGAACATGACCGCTACAAAACGGAAGGATGAAATACTGTTACGTTCTTTCATACTACCAGTGATAACCCCGCTCAATGCAGCATAAGGCAAATTGTTGGCCGCATATAACAATAAGAGTAGGGTATAGGTGATCGCTGCATAGGCTACTTTCCCTGGATAATCAAAATTGGGTGTACTGAAAGCTAAAAGCGATACCAGACCTAAAGGAATGGAAGTAAACAATATCCACGGTCTAAATTTACCCCATTTGCTTCTGGTCCTATCTGCCAAGGCACCAACTATGGGGTTAAAGGCAAATGCCGCAATCATTCCTACCAGAAATATGATCATAGAAGCATCTTGAGTCTCTAAGCCATAAATATCGGTATAGAAGTATGCTAGGTAGGTAACTAAGGTCTGAAAAACCAAATTGGCGGATAAATCCCCTAAAGAATATCCAATTTTTTCTTTTAAGGATATTTTATGATCGTTGTTCATGTAGAATAAGTTTGGTTGAAAAATTTAAAATGTACTGTCTTTTGCTACCTGCATAACACTATGGTAGGCTTCCTTTGTCTTAAATTGCCTATCAAACAAAAGTGGATAATTGGTTCTGTTGTCTATGGGCCAATTGTTAAGCCATGTCTGCCCATCATTTACCCCCCAAAAAGTAACTCTGCTTATTTTATCTTGATGTTTCTTGAACAAAGCAAAAATATCTTGGTAGCGTTTTGCCAATTTATTGCTAACAGAATCTGGCAATTGTTCCGTATAGGGATTCATGAACTCACTACCTTCAAAGTTTTGGCTAACTTCGGCTCCTTCCAAATCCCACGGATTTGGTAAAGCGGTAATATCCAACTCGGTAATCATGACCTTGACGCCCAATTCTGAATAGGCAATAATACTTTCTTCAATTTCTTGCAACGAGGGACCTTCTAAACTCCAATGTCCCTGCATTCCTATACCGTCTACTTTTGCACCCTGTTCCTTAAGGTTTTTAACCAGTTTAATTGCCCCTGCCCGTTTTGCTGGTTGGGTCATGTTGTAATCATTATAATACAATTCTACATTTGGGTCAGCCTCTTGGGCCCATTTGAATGCGTTGGTCAAATATTCCGGGCCTAATTTTTCTAGAAATACCGAGTTACGCAACGTACCATCTTCATTTAAGGCTTCATTTACCACATCCCAACCATGTATTTTACCTTTATAGCGAGAGGCAATGGTCTGTACATGGTTTTTTAAGCTGTTATGCAGTTCTTCCTTGCTATCTATTTCGGCAACCCAGGGAGCCAATTGGCTATGCCAAACCAAATTATGACCAATAAATACTAGATTATTTTTTTCGCTAAAATCAATGTAACGGTCTGCCATTTCAAAATTGAATTCACCTTGTTGTGGCTCCATAAACATCCATTTCATTGAGTTTTCTGGTGTAATGGTATTAAACTGTTCTTTTATTAACTGAACTCCTAAACTGTCTTTCCCGGTAATTTGGCCATCGTTTACAGCGGTCCCCATTAGAAAGTGATTTTTATACGCATCTTTTAATGTTGTGGCAGCCTCAATTTTTTCTGATTTTTGGTCTTGTTTGCAATTGATAAATAAAATACTACAACATAAAAGCAGAATGAATTTGTTCAATTTATGGGGGGAGTATGATTGTTTCATAAGTTGTTATTTATTTAAGTTGTTGTTAAGGCTACTGTAAGGGTTTAAAAGTACATGCTACATTTAATAACTATTGTAACAATTGAAGCAATGCATACGAAACTTGTTGCATTGGCAGGAAATCTTCCAGAAATGAAATTTCCGTTAAAAAGGAGCATTGTTTTTATTGAAAACATACACTTTTGACATTTCTTAAGGTAGCGATTTTTATTCACTAATAGTTTTTAATTCCGTTGGGAGCATACCAAATTCATTCTTAAAACATTTACTAAAATAGGAGGGTGATGAAAACCCGACATTGAATCCCACCTCGCTAATAGATTCACTACCGTTTTCTATCATTTGCTTTGCTCTTTCCAATCGTATTTTTCTAATAAGTTCATTGGCCGTCATACCGGTTATAGCCTTAATCTTTCTATAGAGTTGACTTCTACTTAACGACATGTCATCTGCCAAATGCTCTACATTTAAATCTGTTTCACCAATATTTTCATTAACATAGTCCAACACTTTTTCCATGAAGCTTTTATCAATAGCGGTGGTGTTCTGTAACAGGGTAATCTTATTTTTATCATTGATATTGTTCTCCAGAAATTGTTGTCTACTTTCTATTAACCGTTTTAAATATGAACGTAGTACCTTCATTTCAAAAGGTTTGGTCAAGTAGGCGTCTGCCCCGGCATCAATTCCTTTCACCTTTTCGCTGCTCATTGCTTTAGCGGTCAGCATAAGCACGGGAATATGGCTGGTCTTTAAATCAGCTTTTATTCTTGTACAGAATTCAAATCCGTCCATTTGTGGCATTATAATATCGGTTATAATGATATCCGGTATACCTTGTAAGGCCATTTGTAGACCAATATGACCATTGTCTGCCTCTGCCACAACATAATCTGCACGTAGTTTGTTCTTTAGGTAGTTTCGTAATTCTATATTGTCTTCTACGATAAGCACGGTTTTTTTGTCTTTCTGCAAACCAAGAAAAGTAACGCCCTTTTTGCCATCTATTTCAACTTGGGGCTCCGTTGTGGAAATTGGAATACTATCCACGGTTTTATTGGTTGTATATTCTGAAGCTTTTAAATGCTTTTTGCCCAATGGAAACAACAGTGTAAATTTTGTGCCTTGCCCTTCTTCGCTTTCTACGTTTACTATTCCCTTATGTAATTGAACAAAGCTTTGCACCAATTCTAATCCTATGCCGGTGCCTGTGGCTCCATAATATTGTTGATTTTTATTGGATGCTTGATAAAAACGTTCAAATATATGTGCAATATCCTCTTTGCTGATACCCGTACCGGTGTCTTCTATAGTGATCTCTAAAGCATTTATTGGTTCTACTTCATCAATTAGCGGAAAGGAAATTTTCTCCTTGCACTTATAGACGCTAACGGTAATGACGCCATTTTCTGAGGTAGCCTTGAATGCGTTGGACAATAAATTAAAGATAACCTTTTCCAATAATCCGGGATCGCCCCAGAAATCAGTATCTCGATCATCGGTCTCTAAGGATAATAAAATATTTTTTTCAAAAGCCTCTTCTTCAAAATGTTCAGAGATTTCCTGTACAAATTTGTAGGCATTTATGTTGGAGGCGTTCAAGGTAAGTCTATTGAGATTCAATTTCCTAAAATCCATAAGTTCATCAACCAGGTTTTTCAACCGTTGTGCGTTTCTGTAAATGATTCTGTGCTTTTCCTTCAGCCCCTTATTTAACTTATATTGACCGTTTTCAACAATATCCATTATAGGATTTATGATCAAGGTCAAAGGAGTTCTGAATTCGTGTGAAATATTGGTAAAAAACTGAATTTTTTTCTCGTTCAACAATTCTTCTTGCTGGCGTTGGGCTCTTTCAAACTTGATCATACGTCTCTCCTCAATTCTTTTATGGAGAAACCAATTAAGTAGTAAAGCAAAGCCTATGGTCAATATTAAATATCCAAATATTGCCCATTTTGTGGCCCACCATGGGGCAAGAACGGTGATCGGCAACGAAAGCGGACTTTCTGTCCAAATACCATCGTTGTTAGACGCTTTTACATGAAAAATATAGTCCCCTGGTGATAGATTGGTGTATGTGGCCGTTCTTGTATTGCCAACATAATTCCAGTTATCCTCAAAACCTTCTAAATAATAGGCATATTCATTATTGTTGGCCCTAGTGAAATTAATTGCTGCAAATTCTAGTGTGAAAACAAATTGGTTGGGCTTTAAGGTAAGTTGCTCCACCTCATTAATACTTTTGGAAATAGGGGAATCTTTTGCCGTTGGTGAAACTGATTTATTAAATAGCTTTAAATCTGTAAAATATACTTTAGGTTTGGTCTCGTTCTGTACAATATTGTCTGGATGAAAATAATCTATACCTTCATAATTACCAAAGTACAATAGCCCGTTCCGGTCCTTGGTTACGGCATTAAAATTAAAATTATTGGCCAATAAACCATCTTCTCTATTATAGTTTAAAAATTGATCGGTGCTTGTATTCAACATGGCCAGCCCCGTTTCACCGCTAACCCAAATGTTATGATTGTTATCTTCTATGATAGATGATATGTTTTCTATTAAAAGACCATCATCCTTGCCATACCAAACTATTTCATTGACTTCAGGATTTATTTTACAAAGGCCTTTGCCATAGGTGCCTACCCATATATAATTAGCTTCATCCTCATATAGTGCCCTGACATTAATATTACCGGTAAGATTCTGATTTTTAGCTAAAACTGAATTCAACAAAACGGTCTGTAATGTATTGTCCTTGTTAGAACCATTAGTGCGTACAAGTCCGTTTGGTCCACCGATCCAAATGTTATCGGTATGGTCTACCATTAACGTACGTATATGGCCCTCTATTCCTAACGATGAGTTGAAAGAAGTGTTGGTGTGGTTCTTAATCTCCCTGGTTTTTGGATCAAATGAATGGAGGCCACCAAAAAAAGTGGCAATCCATATCGTGCCTTTAGAATCTTCTGCAAAACTTGTAATGCTATTGGAAGTAAGGCCACCATGGGTGGTTTCTATATTATAGTTGATAAAAGTGCGTTCACCCTTGGGAAGAAAATAAATGCCTGAACTCCAAGTGCCTGCCCATAAATTTTCTTGGGAATCAAGGAATAACGTTTGCACGTCTAAATTGTCAAAACCTTTATAGCCACTGCTCTTACTGTCCGATAGGTGATAAAATTGATTGGTTACTGGATTATATTTATCAATACCGCCGCCATCCATGGCTATGTACAACGTATTGTCACCAGATTGTACAATACCAGTTACTGAAGGGGATTGTAATGAATTTTGGCTGTACGGAAGACTTTGTAAATTCTCAAATTTGTCATACAGTTTATCATGTACACCAATTCCTTTATTGTAATATCCAAGCCAAATACGCTCTTGGTTGTCAATAAAAACAGACCAGATAGAATTGGAACGGATACTATTGTATTCAGACTTGTTATATTTATAATTATGTTGAGGGTTGCCCAATTTATCAATTAAAAATAAACCGTCGTTTTCCGTAGCGCAAAGTATCGTATTGTTTTTCAATGCTTTAATATCAAAAATACGTTTGTCCGTAAAATCAAAATTTTCTATGGTAAAATAACCGTTGGCTTCTTGTTTTACTTTTATCAATCCATCTTTAAATGTCCCAATTAATAAGTCACCGTTCTCTTCTATTAAAAGCGATTGAATAGCATTTGTAATACGTTGGTTTCCATTTTTTGTTAGGAATTTTTTTTGTTGCAGCTTATTCTGTTTCTTGTCATAGGCAAACAGTCCTAAATTGGAACCTATTAACATATTACCATTTGGCAAAGGCACTAAAGCGTTTATTACGGATTTTGATATTTTGTGACCGGGCTGTTCCTGAAGTTTTTCTACAGAAAAGGTATTTGGGTTCACCATATATAACCCAAGTGTAGGAGTTCCTACATAAATGGTTCCGGAATTATCTTCCCCAAGGGAATATACCTGAGTTTTTTTTTGATCGGCTTTATTGCTGATCAATTTTATTCGGGTAAAATTATCAAAAGTAGAATTATACCGGCTTAAACCTTCATCAGTACCGATCCAAAGTTGCTTGTTAGAATCTATAAACAATGTGTTTACAATAGAACTTTGAATGGTTGTGGTGTCATTTACTTGGTGTTTATAGGCTTTTAAATCCGTACCATTATATTGGTAAAGGCCTTCGCCATAGGTAGCGATCCAAATTAGGCCATGCTGATCTTGAACAATTTCTGTAATGGCACTTTTTGGGATACCCTCGTCAATAGTGAAAAAGTTATAGGTATTGGTATTGTTTTGAGCTGCTGCCTTCAACACTAGTATGCAACAGAACAAGCTAATTATATACCTTACTTGTATTTTCATTTTAGTACCTATTTATTGACCTCATTTTTTAGTTCCATCGTGGTCGTATGCCCGGAGCAAAAGGAAATTTAAGCGATTTATATTCTTTAAGTGTTTTGCTAGGTTTTTCTACACCGTTAGGTAAAGGTCTTTTGGAAAAAGACTGAAAATATAATAGGCAGGCATCTCGCCACCATTTGGCTTCCCTAAGTTGAATTTGTAAAAGCATGCTTACTTCTTCATACTCATGATTGGTTACATACGGTTTGGCCTTTTCCCAAGTTGTGATCATATCATTGACCTGATCTACGCCTTCTTGATATTTTTCTGCAATACCGTTCCATAAAGTTTTTCCATTTTTAAGTTGGTAATCCCATGGAAGATGATGAAACCATAACAAATATTTTTCTGGCGTTGTCTTTGGATCATTGAATTTTTTTTCCAAAAATGGGGCATATTGCTCCGTAGCGTTACTACCTGATGTGGTACGGTCAAAACCAATACCTTTTTCATCTGCTTTGTGGTAATACACAGGGTTCCAATCTGGTCTGCTTAAGTTATCTACCCATGGTCCAGGACCGTAATGGTGCCCAGTATCAAAAATATGATGCAGCCCTAAGGGATTCATATAATTTACCACCGCTTCTCTAGACATAAGCATCATTTTCTTTACTGGGGAAATAAAATTTTCATCATTACTGTATGTGGCCCTTAACCATTCTTCTGCTATTTTTTCCGAACTTAAATAGGGGTCCCATGCTAAACGTCCAAAGCCATACCAATTAGCCTGTGCAAAGGGGTGTCCTGTCCAGTTTAAGTCATTACCTATGTTAGACACACCGGCCATAACACTGATCGTATTGTTATATAAGCTGCCGTCTATTACTTTGGCAACGGTAGACCCTGGGCCTTTTTGATAGGTATCCGCATCTAAAACCTCTTCAAATAATTTGGGTAAATACACTAGGTGTGTGCTAAAACCAAGATATTCTTGGGTAATCTGAAATTCCATGGCAATTGGGGTTTCCTTTAATGCCCCGAACATTGGGTGAAAGGGCTCCCTAGGCTGAAAATCTATGGCCCCATTCTTTACCTGTACCACCACATTATCATCAAAATTACCATCATAGGGTAAAAACTCACTATAAGCTTGCTTGGCCCTGTCCGTATCATCATGTTCAGAATATACAAAGGCCCTCCATATTACATTACCGCCATGGGACTTTAACGCCTTGGCCATCATATTAGCACCATCTACATGATTGCGACCATAATTTTGAGGGCCTGGTTGTCCTTCGGAATTTGCTTTGACCAAGAACCCTCCAAAATCTGGTATTCGTTTATAGATTTCGGCTGTTTTGTCATTCCACCATTGTTGAACCTCTACATTTAACGGGTCTGCAGTTTCCAATCCACCAATTTCCATGGGCGCCGAAAAACGTGCCGTTAAATATACTTGGATGCCGTAGCCTCTAAAGACATTCGCCAAAGCTTCTACTTTTTCTAGATACATAGGGGTTAGTACCAAAGCATTTGCGTTAACATTGGTAAGAACTGTAGCATTGATACCTATAGATGCATTTGCCCTGGCATAATCTATATAACGTTGATCAATATATTCCGGTAATTTTTGCCAGTTCCAAAGAGAGAACCCAGCATAACCACGTTCAACGCTACGGTCTAAATTATCCCAATGATTTAGCATTCTTACCTCTATTTTAGGACTATCCGTCAATGATACTTCCTCCAGGTTTTCATTCATCTGCATTAGGTTCAACAACCTAAATGTGCCGTACAAAATACCAATGTCCGTTCTGGCACTGATTACGGTAATATTCTTATTGTTGAAAACTGTTGACTTAATGATAAAGCCTTCATCATTAACCTTTGCAAATTCCTTTTCAAATTGTTTTTTTAAGGTATTGGGTAGTTGGTCATACGGTGCTATAATTAATGAGCTCTCCGTTTCCATATGTTCAGAAAAAACAACTGGTTTTCCCAACATCTGGGGTAGGGCAGTGGCCAATTCGTTTTTTGCGTTGCTTAGCACATCGGTACCAGCGGGAAAATAGATTTTAGTTACAATGTTTGAATATTCCTGTACTTTGGGTCCTGATTCAATTTTACTATACTTTAACCAAAGTTTATAATCCTCTAAATGCTGACTTTTTGCTGAGGTCGTAATAAGCGTTACTATGAGGATTAACGTTTTAAGTTGTTTCATGCTGATAATAGTTTAATAGTGGTGCTACCTTTAAAAATAGTATAATTGAATTTATTTCAGTTTATTTTGTGAATTCTTCAATGAAAGACATGCGATACTACGTAGGATGTAATAAAGGATGCTGATTCCTTTAATTAAAAGCTGCCATTGTCTTTATCCGACTAGCTAAGCACCTATTTAATAAATAAAAGAGGCACTACAACCTTTTCGTTAATTCCACTTTATAAACTGTAGATAATCATTGTTCTTGGCTGCTATAATATAAGCTTCATCTTTACCGCTATGTATCATGGCCATGTTCTTAACATCTCCAGGAATAAACAAACCGGAACTATTTGCTTCATTTGCCGTGAAATTACCATTGCCGTCGCCGGTAAGTAGCATTCCGTAAGAAGCATCGTTTCTTGGTGTTTCTACTTCTGATACATACAGGTTACCAGCTAAAATGATATCTAGATTGCCGTCTTTATTATAATCATCCACTAAAAATTGGTTAATGCTAGAGAGTTGTGCCTCCACGGGCAGTTGATGAACAATAAATTTGCCTTGGTCATTTTCCAGATATACACTGGCAAAAGATTTTACTTGATAGTGAACAGCCGCCTGCAAGGACTTTTCTGTATATACATCCTCTAGGGTAGCTTCCGCAAAACTTTCATAATTCTGAAATTTTTGTTTAATGGCCGGTATTTGTTGGGAAGAGCATTGTCTGCCCCGTAACGGGTATTGCTTGCCTTCATTATAATAACTTAGAACGATATCATCTTTGCTATCCTTGTCAAAATCGTTGACGAAAATGTCAAAGGTTTCGTTTTCCGTGGCTTTGTATTTGTAATTAAGGCCATTGTTGCCCACTATGTAGTCCATATCCCCATCATTATCAAAATCTCCTTGCTCAATACTCCACCACCATCCCGTAGTGTCCAAATCCATCCCCATGGCTTCGGAAACTTCCGTAAAACGGGTACCGGTATTTTTAAATACCCTAATGGGCATCCACTCCCCAACTACTATAATATCTTCCCAACCATCGTTATCGTAATCTGAAATCACTGCGCTGGTTGCCATACCTAATTCCTTAAATTCCTTTGGCATCATGCTTTCCCCAAATTGAAATTTAGGTTGGTCGGCATTCCCTATATTTTCTAGGATATAACTATCCGCAGGTTTAGGGTAATTTCCCGGTACCTGTCTTCCCAAAATCAATAGATCATTATCACCATCTTTGTCAAAATCGGTTGCGTACACTTTAGAACCACTTGTTTTGATGTCCGGCATATGGGCTCCATCCAATTTTTTAAAATTACCGGTGCCATCGTTAATATAAATCCTGTCCTTGAGTTGGTCTGCATTGCGTGAGAATTCATAGCCGCCACTTACTACGTAAAGGTCATTGTCGCCATCTTTATCTGCATCAAAAAATAGCGCACCTACATCTTCCTTTGCACTATCTTCCTCCAAAAATGGGCTTTCTATTTTGATAAATCCGTTATCACCCTGTAAAAAGATACTGCCTGCCTGCTTTGCGGATCCTCCAATAAAGTAATCTTCCAGCTGGTCACCGTTAATATCGCCTACGGCCAGCGCGGGACCAAATGCCGACATTTGATGCGGTAATAGCACTTGGGTGGCAAAATCATCATAATAATTTTCGTTATGTCTATGCGATGGAAAAATAGTAGTAGTATCCGTTGTAAATAATTTTGAATTGCTTGTAGTTTTTTCCTCTTGACCTTTAGCATCTTTATAGGAAAGTACCAAGTGTTGGTTGGTATCTACATTCGTTAATTTTTGCACGCTACCATCTGTCCAAACCGCTTTTAATTCCTTGATCTTTTTGTGTTTGCCCAGGCCAAAGTGAAGTTCTGGTGCAACAGAGGACTGGAAGCCCCGTGTTAAGGTTAATTCTTGTACTTGGGTACCTTCATCTGTGGTTAGGTAAACCCTATTACCCAATCCGGAAGTGTTTCCCTGTTGTCCTTGAAATTTGACGGTTAGGTATGCGTTTGTATTAGTACCCGTGTTCTTGAATACCGATGCTTTGTCATCAATATTATTGGTAATAATTTCCAAGTCCCCATCATTGTCCAGATCTGCATAGACCACACCATTAGAAAAACCTTTATAGTTGATGCCCCATTTGTCATTGGACATCTCAAAATTTAAATCTCCCTTGTTCTGAAATATAAAATTTTCAATTTTTTCCGATGGAATACTATGGCTTAGTTGTAAAAGGGTATCATTGTCAATTTTTATTTTATCCAATTTGTTAAAGTAATCGTTGTTGTTGATTTCCTTTCTGGTACCGTTTGAAACAAATAAATCTTTATTGCCATCATTATCAAAATCTGCAAATAAAGGACCCCAACTCCAGTCTGTGGAAGATGTTCCCGTTATTCTTGAAACGTTAGAGAAATGAGGTACTCCATCCGTATAGACCCCAGAATTCAACTGTAGGCAATTGTGCATATATTGGTAGTGAAAGCCTGCGTTTACCACATCCCAAAATAAGGACGGATTCATACTGGCCATGTTTGCTTTTTTTCGTCTGTTGCTTCTGGCATCCATATCCACTTGAAAAATATCCAAATTTCCATCATTGTTAATGTCTGCAATATCCGTTCCCATTCCATAGAATGCGGTATGTGCGGTAGCTTGTTTCACCACCTCTTTAAATGTACCGTTTTGATTGTTGAGGTACATAAAATCCGGGGAGTTAAAATCATTGGATACATATAAGTCTGGCCAACCATCATTATTAATGTCCCCAACGGTAGCACTTAGGGTAAGGCCAAAATTCTTTACACCGGCAGTTGCGGTTACATCAGTAAACGTACCGCCATCATTTCTATACAAATGGTCAGATTCATGATCGTCCAAATTGTTCATTTTAAACGTATAGTAGAATGTGGGCGATTTAAAATTGGTAGGGGGGTAGTTGGCTACATACATATCTATATCCCCATCCTTATCGTAATCAAAAAAAGTGGCCTGTACGCTGTTTCCTATATCTGCTACGCCATATTGGGCAGCTTTTTCCGTAAATGTGCCGTCTGTATTGTTAATGAACAATTGATTTTCCTTAGGGCCAAATTTTCCGCCTACGGAACAATATATATCCAAGTAACCGTCACCGTTGATATCTGCCATGGTAACTCCCGTATACCAACGATTATCTCCGGCTACACCCGCTTTTTCGGTGATATCCTCAAACTTTAAGTTTCCTTTGTTCAAATAAAGTTTATTAGGTACCTGGTTGCCGGTAAAATAAAGGTCCAAAAGTCCGTCATTGTTAATGTCCCCAGTAGAAACACCGCCTCCCATATAAAGGTAGGAATAGGTGAAATAGTTTAGGGAGTCGTTCTCTGTGAGTGTATTACTAAATTCAATACCGGTTTGGGAAGGGGTAAGCATAGAAAAGATTTTACCTTCAACCGGCGTTTCTACTTTTGTACAATTTATAAGGGTCAATACCCCTAAGAAACAGATTAGCGGTCTAAGTAATATCGTTAATTTCATAGTACTATAATTTGCCATTAAAATAAGGTAATCTATTCAATAATATTGAAAAAGCAGCACGTTTTCACGTACTGCTCAAATCAAACTAAACTAACTCAAAAAAACTATTTTAATACCCAGGATTTTGATCTGCTGCGGTTACATTTTCGTTTGATGAGATTTCCCTGTCAGGTATAGGCCAAAGCTCATTTTTACCAGCTTGGAAATTAGTTCCTGCCAATTCCGTAGCGGCTAGATTCCATCTTAGAATATCATTGAAACGAACTTGCTCTCCGGCCAGTTCTACTTTTCTTTCATGAACGATGGCATCAAAAACTTCAGCTTTAGATAAACCATAGGGTAAATCATCTAATGATGCTCTTTCCCTAACTTCGTTAATATAATCAATGGCATCATCTTGTGTACCTACTTCATTTTCACATTCTGCCATCATTAACAATACATCGGCATAGCGTAAATATTTAAAGTTGATACCGGATTCTTGATCTTCATTGGCATCCTTATAATAATTCTGATATTTTTTCCATCCAGCACGTCTTTCTTCACCCGCGGTCAACATTTCTGCTGTAACAGTACCACCAGCAAATGTATCTCCGACCGAGTAAAAGGTATCGGCATATCTTGTATCTCCGGGCTCATATTCGTCCAAAAGATCATCTGAAGGAAAAACATTGAACCAGTCGTTAAATCCGTATTCCTGACCCCTAAAAGTAGCTTCATTTGGTCCGGCACCGGTTACCGATGAGTTCCATTTGGCACTAGCTCCCAAAGCATCATCGTACTCTATTTCAAAAATAGATTCAATGCCATGCTCGGTCTCTTCGGTGAAGTTGTCAAAATAATTTGGCTCTAGTTCATATCCTGAAAGTTTTTCAAACTCGGTCAAGGCCAATGCGTGTTCACCTCTGAACAAATATACTTTACCTAATAGGGCAATGGCCGCACCTTGTGTAGCTCTACCATTATCTTCTTCGCTCTTTGGCAATAAGCTAGCGGAAGCCTCTTTTAGATCAGATATGATCAGGTCATAGACCTCACTAGCAGGAGACTTGGCTATACCTTCCGTGGTAGTTGGTATTTCCGTGATTAAAGGCATGTCACCAAACCTTGTTACCAACAAGAAATTGTAAAGTGCGCGCAAGAATTTGGCTTCGCCAATGAACTTCTGCTTGGTAGCACTACTAACGATTGCATCATCTATGGCATTAATGGCTTCTTCATTTCCAATAACAAAGTTGGCTTTGTTAATACCTCTATAGCAGCTTTCCCAATAATCTGCAATTGGACCGTGGCTGGAGTCAAAGGAAAAATCAAGGTATTGTCTTTTATCCGCTTCCAATTGTGGGTTACCATCGTTCTCATGAGACATGTTGTCTTGGGAAAAGAACATGTGTCTGGAATACAGGCCTCTAGTCTGTAGGTTGGCATAAACTGCATTTACCGCAGATTGTACCTGTGCTTCGGTCTTAAAAAATGTTTCGGGAGACAATCCGTTAGGATTAACCAGCTCCAAATCATTTTCACTACACGCATTTATGATCACCATTGCGGTGAATAGCGCGAACATTGAAAAAATAATTTTTGTTGATTTCATATTTCTTTTCTATTTAGCAATTAAAATGATACTTGTAAGCCTATTAAATACGTCTTAGGTTGTGGATAGGCACCTCTGTCGATACCATACTCAAACAAATCCCCATTACCTACTTCAGGATCTAAACCTGAGTATTCTGTAATAGTAATTAAGTTTTGACCACTTACATACACCCTAAACTTCGAGAACAACTCGCTACCAAAGGCGTTACTTGGTATGGTATAACCAATTGTAAGGTTTTTAAGTCTGGAGAACGACCCATCCTCTACAAAACGATCGGAAAGTTGAATATTTTGTGGTGCACCACCTGCTCTAGGCACGGTAGTGGAAGGGTTAGAAGGTGTCCACCTATCCAAAACCCCAACTCCAGCGTTGAATAATCTTGGCATACCTTCAAGGTCATAAATATTGGTGTTGTACAAATCTCTACCGTAAATTCCGGTCCAGAACATATTAAAGTCCCAATTTTTATAATCTGCACTTAAATTTAGACCGTATGTTAGGTCCGGTAACGGGTCACCAATAATGGTTCTATCCTCAGAGGTAATATCCCCATCATTGTTTAAATCCTTAAATCTAATGTCTCCTGGTTGAACGGTAGTCTGACCAGGGTTTGCCGTAAAGACCGCATCTACTTCCGCTTGATTTTGATAAATACCATCGGTTACCAAACCATAAAAGTGGAATAAAGATTCTCCTTCAACTACTCTGGTAATGTTCTGACTTTCAAAATTGCCACCTATTAGTTCATCCACTCCTCCTAAAGAAAGCGCGGTATTGGAACTGGTGGACAAATTAACGTTTGCAGACCATTTAAAGTCTCCTTCAAAATCATTATATCCTAAACTTAATTCAAAACCTGTTGTTTCTACAGATCCAACATTTCTTACTTGACTACCTTCGTTAATACCTAAAGAGGTAGAGGTAGGAACACGAATTAATAGGTCATCACTTTGGTTTTCATAGTATTCCAATGCCGCCGTAAACTTGTCATTTGCAAAACCTAAATCCAAACCAACGTTTAATTGTTTGGTTTCCTCCCATTTTAAATCTGGGTTGGCCAATCCAAAAGCGGTAGTACCTACTGCATTAGAGCCAGCAATTGGGTATAGGAAGTCGTTCACTAATGTTGCACTATATAAGTAATTGGCAATTCTGTCGTTACCTGAATATCCTAAACTTCCTCTTAGTTTCAATGTGCTTACATTGGTATCTAGCATAAAGTTTTCCTTGGCAACGTTCCAACCTAATGCATAGGAAGAGAACCATCCCCATCTATTATTAGAACCAAATTTAGAAGAGGCATCTCGTCTTAACGAAACGGCTGCAATATATTTGTCATCATAGTTATAATTCAATCTTCCTAAGAAACCTAGCCTATTGTACTCAAAAGAGGTACTTTCTAAGCTAGAATCTTCATTGGACAATTCATTAATTTCATCAGAAACGGAATTACGACTGTTCGCATTGACACTAGTACCCTTACTTTCAAACTTTTCAGATAGTAATAGGGCTTCAAAGTTATGGGCGTCACCAAATGTTTTATTATAGGTTAAACTATTTGTGAAAATTAAGGTTTGACCATCAGATGCATTTTTTGTTATTGCTGCAAATGCCTGTTGGTGTGTACCTCCCAAGCTATCGTCGTTAAAGGAAGGTATAAATCTATCGCTCTTTGCTTTGAAATAATCCAGACCCACTTGAGATTTAAACTTGAGGCCTTCAATGATGTCATATTCTGCAAAAATATTCCCAACTAAACTAAATGTATTATTTACAGCATTACCGTGCTTTAATATCCTAACTGGGTTTTCAGCATCTTGGCCGTCACCGGCGCTATTTGGACCTTGGAAACCACCAAGGTTATTTTCATTGTATACCGGTAAATATGGTGCAGCTTTTATTGCATGTTCTAAAAGTGAACGCCCACCTACACCAGTTGGGTCAGGGTTTTGCTTGTTAAAGTTTACGGACATGTTCTGTCCTAGTTTTAGTTTTCCAAAGGTGAAATCACTATTGGCCCTGAAGGAATATCTTTGAAAACCTGTTTCGATAACAATACCTTCACGTTCAAAATAACCTCCGGAAATTCTAAAGTTGCTGGTTTCATTACCTCCAGATGCTGCCATATCATAACTTCTAATAAGGCCAGAAGTATATATTTCATCTTGCCAATTGGTATTTAAACCAGAAGAGGATAAAGGCGTATTGGGTACAATGCCAAAAGCATCATTTGCATATTGCAAATATTGCTCCGTGTTTAAAACGTCATAACGCTGTGTGTTTTGTTGAAATCCTGTATGTGCGTTGAACGATAGCTGTGTTTTGCCACTTTTACCTTTTTTTGTGGTCACGATAATAACCCCGTTAGACCCCTGAGCACCGTAAACCGCGGTTGTAGAGGCATCTTTTAAAACGTTGATGGTCTCAATATCATTTTGGTTAATACCGGAAAGGTTCCCAACAATTACCCCATCTACTACAAATAAAGGAGCGTTGTTGCCAAAGGTGCCAAGCCCCCTAATGGTTATTGAAGGCTCCGTACCTGGTGCACCTGTATTTACCACCGAAATACCTGCTGCACGACCTTGCAGCGCTTCTGTAGCGTTTGCAACCGGAACAGCATTTAAATCTTCGGATTTAACACTGGAAATTGCTCCGGTAACGGCAACCCTGCTTTGAGCACCATAACCTACAACGACCACTTCATCTAAAGTCTGGGCATCAATTTCCATGGAAATGTTAAAGGAAGTCTGCCCGTTAACAGGTATTTGCTGGGTTAGGTAACCTAGATAGCTAACGGTTAGTGTAGCGTCTGTAGGAACGTTTGTCAATGAAAAATTTCCATCGAAATCTGTTTGGGTACCATTTGTAGTGCCAGAAACCACTACAGATGCACCTGGAAGGGGTGTACCCGTTTCATCAGAAACAACACCGGTAAGGGTGGTTGTTTGTGAATAGGCAAATTGCCCTAACATTGCAATGAAGGCAATGAATGTAATTTTGAGTTTACTCATAATCAATTAAGTTTAAGTTGTTATTCGTTCGAGTCACTTTTATGCGAAATAGTAACGAAACAAATATAATTTGGAGCTTATGTAGGGAGTAAAAGAAATGAAGCGAACACTAGTAAATTTGATGCAGCATTACTATAAGTATTGCTAATACGGCATTTTTGACCTTATTTTTTTATTAGTCTCTATAAAAGCTATGGAGGAAATTGATAGATTAATAAATTAACTGCATATAAATTGATTTTCCCGATTGTGCCATTTAGTTCTATAAACAAACTTGCAACCAAATTTTAGAGCAATGTGTCTTACTTCTAATAGTAGAAGCATTAAACATAAATTAAATATATCTTTGAAACTTTTATCCCATATTTTGGTCATTATGAACATTCGTATTTATTTATTGGTCCACATATTTATATTGGTTTTATTTAGCTCTTGTAAAGGAGATGAAAAATCTGCCCAACGTACTTCATCCTCTATACTTGAAGGCGATTTTGAATATACCAACGATCTTATTCATGAGACCAGTCCTTATTTATTACAGCATGCCCACAATCCTGTAAATTGGAAACCATGGTCGCAAGATGCTTTTAAGGAAGCGGAAGAGAAAAATGTTTTACTTGTTTTAAGTGTTGGGTATTCTACTTGTCATTGGTGCCATGTAATGGAGGAAGAGTCTTTTGAGGATTTGGAGGTCGCACATTTAATGAACGATAAATTTGTTAGCATCAAGGTTGACCGCGAAGAACGGCCAGATTTGGATATGGTATACCAGACCGCATTACAATTGGTTAATGGTACAGGGGGGTGGCCCATGAACGCCATTATTTTACCAGACGGTAGCCCCATATATTTAGGAACATATAGCACCAAAGAGGAGTGGAAAAATATCTTGACCAAATTCAGTACAGAATATGAGACTAATCCGGATAAGATAAAGGAATATGCCAATATGTTGGCAAACGGTGTACAGGAGGTGTATGAACAACCGGCCAAACAATTGTACAATGAAATTACGGTAGATAAAATTAAAAAAGGTATTTCTGCTTGGTCCACTTCATGGGATATGGAATGGGGCGGAAATTCAGGAGAGCAGAAATTCATTATCCCCGCAAACTTAAAAATGCTGTTGGATTATGCCGTTCTTGAGCAGGATAAAAATGCTCAGGAGTTTGTTTTTAAGACCTTGGATAAAGTGGCTCAAGGAGGTATTTATGACCATGTAGGTGGCGGATTTTTTAGGTATAGTACAGATTCTAAATGGAAAGTACCCCATTTTGAAAAAATGCTTTATGACAATGCACAGATGTTAAGTTTGTTATCCCAAGCTTATAAATTAAATTCCAGTAGTGAGTATCGTTCTATGATTAATGAAACTTTCCTTTTTCTTACTTCCGAAATGAGAAATGAGGACGGGGGTTATTTTAGTGCGATGGATGCAGATACCCAAGGTGAGGAAGGTCTTTATTATATATGGTCTGTTAATGAGTTACAATCGCTTCTGGGTAATGAGTATGAATTATTTGCCAAATTTTATAATATCCAAAAGGTTGAAGAATGGGAACATTCAAGCTTTGTTCTTTTTAATACGGAGTCCATAGAAGAATTTTCAAATAAGAATTCAATTACAGTACCAAATTTGTCAGGCAAATTAAAAAAATGGAAAGAAGTTCTGTACAAGGCTAGACAGTTAAGGGAAAAGCCCTCTAAGGATTATAAAATCATAACTTCCTGGAATGCGTTATTGATTGATGGACTGGTAGATGTTTACAAAACATTTAATGATGAACGCTATCTTAATGAGGCAAAATCTATTTTTGAATACTTGCGTACCCATAATTATAAAGAAGGAGAATTGGTTCATTCCTACACCGCCAATAGCGAGCAAAAAGAAGTTTTTTTAGAAGATTATGCTTTTTTGGCCAAAGCCGCTTTAAGTTTGTACGAAGTAACGCTGGATATCGCGTTTCTTCAATCCGCTAATGAATTAATGGAGCGCGCCCAAAAAACATATAAGAGCAGCTCTGGTCTGTATTATTATAATACCTCTAACGAATTAGTGCCACGTATGATCAATACAACGGACGGTGTTATACCGTCAGCTAATGCAATTATGGCTCATAACTTGTTTAAGATAGGTCATTTGGAATATAATACGTCCTTTCTTAATGAGGCTAAGAAAATGACTTCCTTGGTCGTAGGTGATTTTGAAAACTATGCTTTTAGTTATGGCTCTTGGGGAACACTACTTTTAAATTATTCCTATCCGTATTATGAAATTGCAGTAGTAGGAAGGCAGGCTGAAAGTTTGGTAAAGGAGATGGGAACATTATACTTAGCCAACACCTTGTTGGTGGGGAGTAAGACATCTAGCGAAATTTCTCTTTTCAAAGATCGTTATGATTCTCAAGAGACCTTTATTTACGTTTGTCAAAATAATACGTGCAAACTACCCGTAAAAACATCAATGGAAGCAGTTGAACAAATGAAATCCTTTGGGTATCCAGGTCTGTTCATTTCGGATATGAAGGTGCATTATAATTTCTAGATAGTCCACTGAAGCTTCTCGGTAAAGGTTTTTGGTTACTTAATATTTTTGATGCGTTCAAATCTTTGGTTTTGCCAATTATTTAAATAAGATTTGTAAAAAATAAATTGAAATAGAATGCCAGGATTTGAACTGTTTGGGGAAAGTGAGAAAGGTCAAGTACAGCAAGTATTGGATACAGGAGTTTTAATGCGTTATGGGTTTGACGGAATACGAAATGGACAATGGAAAGCCCTTGAACTAGAAAAAGCATTGGCTGAAAGAATGCAGGTAAAACATGCACAATTGGTAAGTAGTGGTACGGCTGCATTAACGGTAGCGCTTGCCAGTGCCGGAATTGGTGCGGGGGACGAAGTAATAATGCCAACATTTACATTTGTTGCCAGCTTTGAATCTATTCTTGCTATAGGTGCCGTTCCTATTTTGGTTGATGTGGACGATACGCTAACCTTGGATCCGGCAGCGGTAGAAAAGGCAATTACCAAAAGGACAAAAGTTGTTATGCCCGTACACATGTGTGGCTCAATGGCAGACCTAAATGCTCTAAAAGCTATATGTGCTAAACACAGTTTATTATTGCTGGAAGATGCTTGTCAAGCAATAGGGGGTAGTTATGAAGGAAAACCTTTAGGAAGTTATGGTGATTTAGGTTGTTTTTCCTTTGACTATGTTAAAACCATAACCTGTGGCGAGGGAGGTGCCATAATTACAAATAATGATGATTTTAAAATGAATGCAGATCACTATTCCGATCATGGCCATGATCATATTGGAACAAATAGGGGGGCAGAGGGTCATCCTTTTCTAGGGTATAATTTTAGAATATCGGAATTGAACGCTGCCGTTGGTTGTGCCCAAATACAGCGTTTAGATGAATTTCTAACCATTCAAGAAAAGCATTATACCTATTTAAAAACAGCAATTGCTTCTATTGATGGTATTACTTTTAGAAGAATACCTAATGGCGGAGTGGAAAATTATTCATTCATGTCGTTTTTCCTGCCATCAACCGAAATTGCTAAAAAAGCACATACTGCGCTAAGTGAAGCTGGTGTAGATGCCTGTTTTTATTGGTTTGATAATAACTGGCATTATTATAAGAAATGGGAGCATTTAACCAACGCAACCTCCCTTGGTAAATTACCACAAGAGGTTTTGAACCAATTACCTGATTATTCAAAAGCCAATTTTTCTAAATCCGATGCTTGGGTAGGTAGAACAATTTCATGCCTGATCAAGTTAAGTTGGACAGAAGAGCAGGTTAAGGAACGTGCAGAAACAATGAGCGCTGTACTAAAAAGAGTCTTGGAATAAATTAATAGGAAACATATTCCACAATTTCAAGTCCGTACCCAATAATACCTACTCTTTTTGTTTGAAGACTGTTGGTCATTAGCTTCATTTTATGAATGCCAAGGTCATGTAGTATTTGGGCGCCAATACCAAAATCCCTACTATCCATTTCAATTTTAGGTGCTTTGGTTATTCCTTGCTTTTGCAATTCCTTTAGTTCTTTTAGTCGGGATAGAAGGTTCAAGGATTCAACATCTTGGTTAATGAATACTATAGCTCCTTTTCCTTCCTCATTGACCTTTTTAAACATATCCTCAAGTTTTTCATCAGGATTGTGGGTCAATGTTCCTAAAATATCATTGTTGATCAGTGTGGAATTGATTCTCGTAAGAATTTTTTCGTCGGCAGACCAAGTACCTTTGGTCAATGCTAAATGAACATGATTATTTGTAGTCTGTTTATAAGCACGTAACCTGAACTCCCCAAATCTAGTTTGAATATTAAAGTCGACCTCTTTTTCAATTAAACTATCATGCTCCATTCTATAGGCAACAAGGTCTTCTATGGAAACTATTTTTAAGTCAAATTTTTTAGCTACTTCAATTAGTTGGGGTAAGCGTGCCATACTACCATCATCATTCATGATCTCAACAATATAACCGGCAGGTTTTAGACCGGCCAATCTAGCAAAGTCAATAGCGGCTTCTGTATGTCCGGTTCTACGAAGAACACCACCTTCTTTGGCTACCAAGGGAAATATATGTCCTGGTCTTACAAGGTCGTGGGGCTTTGTATTAGGGTCGGTTAAAGCAAATACCGTTTTAGATCGGTCGCTCGCAGAAATCCCTGTTGTTACTCCGTTACCTCTCAAATCTACGGATACGGTAAAAGCGGTCTCAAACGGATCGGTATTGGTGTTCACCATAAGTTGTAGACCTAGTTCCTTGCATCTACCTTCGGTCAATGGGGCGCAAATAAGACCTTTTCCATGCGTAGCCATAAAATTTATGGTCTCTGGGGTAGCAAGCTCCGCTGCTGCCAAAAAATCGCCTTCATTTTCCCTATTCTCATCATCAACTACGATTATGACCTTTCCCAAGCGAATATCCTCAATGGCCTCCTCAATGGTATTCAATTGTATTTTTATTTGATCTGTCATGATATTAACAATCAGCTTTTATCTTTTTTCTTAAATAGTTTTTTGAAGAAATCGGTTATAAAACCAAAGTCTACCATTCCTTTATCCTCCGTAGCCCTTTTTGTCAAAAATATACCCAAAGGCAGCATTATAAGTGTTGATAACCAAGCCCCTAACATAGGATGAATGTTACCTTCTTTAGAATAATTCCCCGCAAAAACCCCTATAAAATAATAAATAAGAAAGAGTACTATGGCGATTACCATAGGTAGTCCTAATCCTCCTTTTCTAATGATTGCGCCTAGGGGTGCACCTACAAAAAATAGGATAATACAGGAAAATGCCAATGCATATTTACTATGAAGGGAAAGTATATGCATATTGTATATTTTGTAACGCTTTTGCATTTCTTCCTTCTTACCTGTTACCGAACCTAAAATACTACTTGTTGCATTTTTGGCGCTGCTAAGTATTTGCAACTGTTGCCATTCTGGAAAAAGTACAAGAAAATTTTCCTTAATGGAATCTTGCAATGCGGTATTCGCTTTTGCCAATTTTGCTTTTTCTGCAGATATGGAGTCTTTTTTAGAAACCATGGCAGATTTAAGGGTGTCCGTATTTTTTATGACCAAAGGAGCAAACAGGCCAATTCTACTTTCAATATTTTTTGAAAAGGCGCGAACAATCCTGTAATTGTCCCCTCTTAATGAATCAATATCCTTAGAGAGTCTTGATATATTTTTCATTTTGTCCGTACTGATATCCCGTTCCTCCTCCAAATCATCATTATTGATATCGGGAATTTCGATATTCATGGTGTAGGTATCAAAATTTGCCTGTGCAAATGGGAACTTCATTTTACTGTCGTTACTTTTGGTGGCAACATCTTCGTAATAATGCCCGTCTTGCAATACCAATTGTATCAAATCAGAATCCTCGCTACTGATCAACTCTCCGGTTTTGGATTTTATAACCGTAGTATTTAAATTGGTTTTGGATTTAATATGTATGATTACATTTTTAAGAAAGCGATCGTTCTCACCATATTTTTCATCTACCTTGATGTTCATCCCTTCAAAATCACTGAAAACACCTTCTGCTACCACGGCAGCGGGTTTAACCTTGGCAATATTCCTCCTTAAATTATAAATTTTTCTTTGGGATAGGGGTATAACATTGTTGGCAAAAAAGAAGGTTACGCCCCCTAATATGACCACAAAAATGATCAAGCTCAACATTGAACGCTGTAAGGAAATGCCAGAGGCTTTCATGGCAGCGAATTCATAATTCTCGGCAATGGAACCAAACGTAAGAATGGATGAAAGTAGTACCGTTAAGGGTAAAACTTTTTCTGTAAGATCAGGTAATAAATAGAAGAGGAATTTACCTATAATAATGATATCTAGGCCTTTACCGGCTATATCATCAATAAAAAGCCAAATCGTTTGAAATATGAAGATGAACATCAATATTACAAACGAACTGACAAAATTAAAGACGAACCTTGATAGGATATATCGGTCTAGAATTCTCAATAGATCTAATTTCTTAGAATGAAATAGCCTTCATCCTTATATTTAGCTTCGTCAAAAGTAAATAAGGTTTTGGACAAATCTTGGTCTGTTTTAAAAGAATTAACAGTGATCGTTGTCTTGGTACCATTTTTACCCGTCTCAATTAGTTTGTAGATGTGCTTTGTGCCCATATCTATTCCCAATAACCTGGATTTAATTTCCGTGTCTGAATTTATTGGGGTCAATTTTACATATTGGATCTTTCTGCCCTGAACGTTTTGTAAAATATCCCATGCATAATTATGTCCTTCTTTATAGAATGTCAACATTTTTGAGGGGGTCATGGCATTTTCATCTTCGGACTGATCTTCAATGGTTACTTCTTCATTTTCCGGTACAATGGTATATACCTTGTTACCGTCATAAATTTGCTGTGAACCTAAATAGTTGAAAATATAATTTTCACCTGAGAGCGTAACATCTCCTCTTGTTTCTTGATTAATGCCGGCTTCTGCATTTTTAAGGTCAAATTTAAAATCTACGTAAATATTATCGTAGCTCTTTACTTTGGCATAAACTTCATCTAATAACGCTTTAGCTTTATCTGAACCTTGCGCATGGGCAAAGGTGGAGATAAAAATAGCGGTACATACAATAATAATTTTCTTCATCATGTTTTTTAAATTATTCATTATCCAATATTTGTTGAAGGGCAACAATGTCAGACACATAAACCTGTCTTGCTTTACTACCTTCAAACGGACCTACAATTCCCGCAGCTTCTAGTTGATCTATAATTCTTCCCGCTCTGTTATAACCCAATTTCAATTTACGTTGAATTAAAGATGCGGAACCCTGTTGGGCAATTACAATAACTTCTGCTGCTTCACGAAACTTAGAATCCCTTTCAGACACGTTATTATCAAGACTCGTGCCAGAATCCTCTCCAACATATTCAGGCAGTTCATGAGCATCTGGGTAAGCTCTCTGACTACCAATGAATTCAACTATTTTGGCAACTTCTGGTGTATCTACGAAAGCACATTGAATACGGGTGACATCATTTCCTTGGGTAAATAACATGTCTCCTCTACCTATTAACTGGTCGGCACCTGCGGTATCAAGAATAGTTCTAGAATCTATTTTAGAAGTTACCCTAAATGCTAATCTTGCCGGGAAATTAGCTTTAATAATACCTGTAATTACGTTTACGGATGGTCTTTGCGTTGCAATGATCAAATGAATACCAATTGCCCTTGCCAATTGTGCCAATCTTGCCACCGGGGTCTCAACTTCTTTTCCTGCAGTCATGATTAAATCTGCAAATTCATCTATGACCAGAACAATATATGGCAGGAATTTGTGTCCGTCGTTCGGATTCAGTTTTCTAGCCTTAAACTTGGTATTATATTCCTTTAAATTACGGACCATTGCCAATTTCAATAGCTCGTACCTGTTATCCATTTCTATACAAAGCGAGTTTAAGGTATGGATTACCTTGGTATTGTCGGTAATTATGGCTTCTTCCGAATCTGGAAGTTTAGCCAAGAAATGACGTTCTATTTTGTTATAAAGTGTAAGTTCTACTTTCTTAGGGTCCACCAAAATAAATTTCACCTCAGCCGGATGCCTTTTGTATAATAAGGAGGTTAATACGGCATTTAAACCTACGGACTTACCTTGACCCGTTGCACCGGCCATTAACAAGTGGGGCATTTTAGCCAAATCCACTACAAAGGTTTCATTGCTAATGGTCTTACCAAAGGCAATTGGCAATTCCATTTCCGCCTTTTGGAACTTGCTTGATGCAATAACAGAACGCATGGAGACTATGGTAGAATTTTTATTGGGTACTTCTATACCAATGGTTCCCTTGCCGGGTATTGGAGCAATAATTCGTATACCCAAAGCTGCTAACGATAAAGCGATATCATCTTCTAGATTTTTGATCTTGCTAATTCTAACACCTGCTTCTGGTACTATTTCATATAGAGTGACCGTGGGACCAATAGTTGCCTTAATTTGGGCAATTCCAATTTTATAATTTTTTAGGGTCTCTACGATCCTATTCTTGTTTTCCTCTAATTCTTCTTGATTAATGGTGATACCACCTGTAGTACCGTGTTGATCTAGAAGGTCTATATGTGGAAATTTATAATTGCCTAACTCAAGAGTTGGGTCAAATTCTCCAAAATCATCCACTAGTTTATTGGCAAGGACATCTACTTCTTCTGGCTCTTCTATAACTTGTTCAACCTCCATAGCCAAAGTTTCCTCCGGCTCAGGCTCAGGTACGGTGATTTCAAAATCTTTTGCATTTTCCTCTTTTTCCAAATGAGGAATTTCTGTTTTATGTGTATAGGTGTCAACCACCACCGGGGCTTCTTCCTCTAATGAAGTAGATAAAATATCCTCTTGTTCTTTCTTCTTGTTCGCTTTACGTTCTTGGTTTGCTTTGAATTCTGAGGAAATGGCTTCTTTTCTTGACTTAAAGAATGAGCCAATTGCTTCTGGCGTTAGTTCAAAAAGTCGTACCATTATAAAGATAAGTCCAAACAGCAATAATAATAGAACTCCTATTTTACCTGTATAATCCTGCAAGAAATCATTCATTTCATAACCGATCAAACCACCTAGTAAAGGTGTATCTATGGCAAAAAAGCCTAATGCGATGGATATCCAAATAACGAATAACAAGCCCCATACCCATTTCTTTAGAAGCGCCCTTAATGGCAATCCTAAAAACAGATAGATACCGGTAATGCAGATTAAGAAGGGAAAAATTAGCGAAGCCAATCCAAAACCCTTGTACATGAAAAAATGACTGATGCTGGCGCCAAATTTATTTAATAAGTTTTTAGCGAGCTCATTACGGTCTTTAAACTCTGTCAACAGACTTTGATCGTCTTGCCAATTAAAATAAAAGGATATAAATGAAAAAAATAGCGCAATGCTAAAAAGCATCAACAAACTGCCCAAAATAATTTTATTCTGTTTGGACAATTTAAAGAATGTTCCTTTTTTAGTAGGTTTTGGCTTTGATTTAGTTGCCTTTTTTGCCATTAAATCTTTTATTCTGGTGCTAAATTACAAATTTACGTTGAGCTATTGGAAATGTTAGATCTTACTGCAAAATCTTGGGAATATAAATGATAAGGCCAATAATTGCAGAAGCAATGGAAACCAACATCACCGCACCGGCCGATATATCCTTTATGAAGCCAATCTTTACGTCAAACTCTGGTTGTACATAATCAGATATTTTTTCTACAGCCGTATTCATACCTTCTATACCCAGTACCAAGGCAATAGCAAAAATTTGCAGGATCCATTCCGTACTGGAAATTTCAAAATAGTAGCCGGCAATGGTCACTAGAATGGCAATGACCACCTGAATTTTTATACTTGCCTCTGTACGTATCAACAACCAGGCTCCTTTTAGGGCGAAACCAACACTTTTGATACGGTTGACCAAAAAGGATTCTTTGGGCATGGTTTAGTTTTTAATTCATTAACGCCTCCAATGCCGCCTTGTAATTAGGTTCTTCCGTAATTTCGGCTACCTGTTCCGTATAAATTACATTGCCTTTTTCGTCTAATACTACTACTGCTCTGGAATGTAGAGGAGCAAGTGGTCCATCAGAAAAATCAACATTGTATGCCTTACCAAAATTACCATCTCTAAAATCTGAAAGCATTTCTACGTTATCAATGCCTTCCGCACCACAAAATCTTGCTTGTGCAAAGGGTAGGTCTTTGGAAACACAAAGCACAATAGTGTTATCCAATTCTGCGGCCTCTTGGTTAAATTGTCTTACGGACTGTGCACAGGTACCGGTGTCTACACTTGGAAAGATATTTAAAACCACTCTTGCACCTTCATAATCTGAAAGTTTTACGGTAGAAAGATCGTTTTTGGTCAAATGAAATTCTGGAGCTTTGTTCCCATTAGATGGTAAAGATCCTATAGTATGTATTGTATTGCCTTTTAGAGTAACGGATGCCATTTTTTAAGTTTAAGGTTTAAAGTTGTGAAATTATAAAATATAAAGCTTAAACGTAAATTAAAGCATAAAAAAAGGTTCTTTCAAAAATGAAAGAACCTTTAGGTATAAATTAATCTTTTTTACTTGTCTATAGACCCAAGAACACGTTGCATAAATTGGTTCATGGCATCTTTTTTAGGCGTGCCTTCTTGAATACTTTGTGCAACATCAATGGCGCCATACATATTGGAAATTAATTCTCCTATCACATCTAACTCCTCATCCTTTAAGGAGGGTAGTTCCGTAAGGGCCTCTAAAGTCTCAATAGTTTCTAGAACATAATCACTGTCCTTTTCCTCAATAAATTCCGTAAGTAATTTAATTATAGGCAACCTCACTGATCAATTCTTTTAAAAGGTCGTATTTATTCGTCTGGACCTGATTTTTTAATTTCCCTTTTTCAAAAGAGGCAAATGTTGGTAAATTGTCAACATTGGCTAATTTTCTGGATGCAGGAAATTTTTCTGCATCGGCTATAACGAAAGTAATGTTTTCATTGGTAGAAGCCTCTTTCTTGAATTTTGGCTTCATGATTCTACAGTTACCGCACCAAGTGGCTGAGTATTGTACTACCACATTATCATTATTTGCTATAATTTCCTGTAGATTGTCTTGTTCTAGTTCTAATAACATAACTGCAATTGTTTTGTGTGGAAACAAGGGCGCAATTAATAATCACACCCTGTTATTGTGTTTATACTTAGTTGGCGTGGGCAGAAAGATAGGATTTTACACCTTCTCTATTTGCAGACATTGCTTCTTTACCTTCTTCCCAGTTAGCAGGACATACTTCTCCTTTTTCTTGAACATGGGTGTAGGCGTCAATTAAACGAAGGTATTCGTTAACATTTCTTCCTAAAGGCATATGATTAATTCCTTCATGGAAAATGGTTCCTTCCTCATCAATTAAGTAGGTAGCACGATAGGTTACATTATCACCTTCAACAGTAATAATATCATTTACCTCGTCATACTCTTTATTGGTCGTATCAAGAATACCTAAAGTAGCTGCCAAATTTCTATTGCTGTCTGCCAAAATAGGGTAGGTAACACCTTCAATTCCACCATTGTCCTTATCTGTGCTTAGCCAGGCAAAATGAACTTCTGCAGTATCACATGAAGCACCAATGACCATAGTGTTTCTCTTTTCAAACTCGCCTAAAGCTGCTTGAAAAGCATGAAGTTCTGTAGGGCATACGAAAGTAAAATCCTTTGGGTACCAAAAAAGAACTACTTTTTTATTGTTTTTTTGAGCTTCTTCCAAAACGTTGATTTTAAAAGTATCGCCCATTTCATTCATTGCGTTAACGCTTAGATTTGGGAATTTTTTTCCTACAAATGCCATAATATGTTTTCGTTTATTGATTTATTGTAGGGCAAAATTAGCACATGATGTGCTGTTAAACCACATTCAAAATTAGATTTTTCAATAGGAGGATAACTATTTTGAATGGCGCAATAATTGGTGTGCTTTTGTTATCAATGTGCCAATTATTGGCGTTGTAAATTGCCAGATCATTACTTTAATGTCCGTGGGATGAATTTATCAAAATTGGAGCAAAGGAACTATTTGGTAAATATGCGCTTTATCTTAATATTTAGGGCTGCAAATATGAAGGTCATAATAGGACTTAACCAATTAAATATTGCATATACAAAATACTCCGCTACGCTTACGCCTAGTACGCCACTATGATAGGCGCCGCAGGTGTTGTAAGGAATCAGTACAGAGGTTACCGTTCCTGTATCCTCTAAAGTTCTGCTCAGATTTTCAGGGGCTAAACCTTTATCCTTAAAGGCTTTGGAAAACATTTTACCGGGAACAACAATGGCCAGATATTGGTCAGATGCTGTTCCGTTTAGAACAATACAGCTAATTCCTGTACTAAAAAATAGGCCAAAAGTAGATTTTGCCAAACTTAGCAGGGCTTTTGTAATACGGGATAATGCTCCTATACCATCCATTATACCTCCAAAAACCATAGCACAAACAATGAGCCAAATGGTGCCCAACATACCGGCCATACCCTTAGCGGAAAATAAATCGCTTAAAACTTCATTATCCGTTGGTATTTCCGTGCTTACTGTTATGGCTTGTAATATTCCTTTATAGGCAGAATGAAAATCCAGGTCCTTACTGCCTGTAATTCCTGCAACGACTTCAGGTTGAAAAATAACTGCAAAAAGAGCTCCTAACAATGTGCCAATTAGTAAAGCTGCCAATGGTGGAGTCTTTTTTACGATAAGCGCTACCACTACTATTGGTACCAAGAACAACCAGCCATTAATGTTGAACGTAGTATCTATGGATGATAAAATATTTTCAATATCTGCAACACCGCTCGTATCAACATTTAAACCTATAATTATAAATACCAATAAGGTTACTGAAATGGTCGGTACCGTAGTCCAAAGCATATATTTTATATGGTCAAACAGTTCTCCACCTGCCATAGCGGGAGCTAAATTGGTGGTGTCGCTCAATGGGGAAAGCTTGTCCCCAAAATAGGCGCCGGATAAAACGGCACCTGCCGTCATGCCCAAAGAAACACCTAAGGCTTCGCCAATACCAATCAATGCGATACCTACGGTTGCAGAGGTGGTCCAGCTACTACCTGTAGCCACGGAAATTATAGCACAAATTATAACACAGGCGGCCAGGAAAATTGTGGGATTTAGAATTTGAAGCCCATAATAAATCATTGCTGGGATAATACCACTTATTAGCCAGGTGCCGGCCAAAGCACCTACCATTAAAAGTATAAGCAATGCGCCGGTTGTAGCCTTTATATTTTCTGCAACCTCGGCCAACATTTGTTTGTAAGATACTTTGTTGAAAAAACCAACTATTGCGGCTATGGCTCCTCCCAATAGAAGTATAAATTGGTTGGATCCGCTAAGGGCATCGTCCCCAAATACATACACATTGTAGGCAAGCATACCTACAAGGGCCAATACTGGAATGAGCGCCTCTACTATACTCAGTTCCCTATTTTGTACAATATGTTCATTTTCTCTATGCTCATTGGTATTATGGTCGGCCATTAAAGATGAGTTTGGATTCTACGTAATATTACGATTTATGGGAATGATGTGCAAACCCAATCTGAAATACGGAGCTAAGTTTTTATGCCTGTGGAATCCAATATCTTAAGGTCCATTAGGCATTTTTTCATCATGGAATAGGTACGTTCAATATCGTCGTCTAGACCTATAGAAAATCTAATTAGCCCATTTCCAAGTCCCATTTCTTCCTGTTCCTCTACAGGAATTTCCGATGATGTTGAACTGCCAGGTGCACTGAACAAGGTTTTATAAAAACCTAAACTAACCGCTAAATATCCTAATTTACGTTCTTGCATTAGTTCCATTAAGGTATTGGCGTTTTCCAATGATCCTACATCCAATGTCAATAATCCCCCGTAGCCATATTCCGGATTCATTTGATCTTCCATAATCAAATGGCCTGGGTGAGATGATAATCCTGGATAAACCACTCGCAAACCATCTTGTTCAAATTTTTGCGCAAGATACAGTGCATTTGCGCTATGTTGTTTTATTCTAATATGTAGGGTTCGCATATTCTTAAGGATAGACGCGGCCCTCATGCTGTCCAACGTACTGCCCAGCAGCATACCAGCACCATTGTTTACATCCTTAAGTGCAAGGCAGAATTCGGTAGAGCCACAAACCACGCCGGCTACACAGTCACTGGTGCCGTTTATAAATTTGGTAAGACTATGGATAACGATATCTGCCCCTAATCTGGCAGGTGAAACGGTAAGTGGTGAAAAGGTATTGTCTACCACCAACGGTAAATTACTTTGTTTGGCGATACGCGAAAGAGCAGAAATATCCGCAACTTCCAAAAGTGGATTGCTCACACTTTCACAATAGATCATTTTGGTGTTGGGGGTTATGGCTTTTTCAACAGCTTTTAAATCGGTAATATCCAAGAAGGTGGTGGTAATTCCCAGCTTTATTAAAAAGTTCTTCATAAAAGCATAAGTGCCACCATATATGGTTCTGCTACTAATAATATGGTCTCCTGCAGAACATAGTTGTAATATAACGGCCGTTATCGCCCCCATGCCGCTTGCGGTAACATTGGCAGTTTCCGTTCCTTCTAGTGCTGCCAAGGCTTCGCCCAAATATAGATTTGATGGTGAAGAGTGTCTGCTATAGAGATAGCACCCTTCGGTATTTCCCTCAAAAGTATCGAACATCGTTTTTGCCGATATAAAGGTATATGTAGAGGAATCTGATATAGAGGGGTTTACCCCGCCATAT
This sequence comes from Maribacter sp. LLG6340-A2, assembly GCF_045057105.1. Classification (GTDB taxonomy): domain Bacteria; phylum Bacteroidota; class Bacteroidia; order Flavobacteriales; family Flavobacteriaceae; genus Maribacter. The sequence goes on from NZ_CP159332.1 coordinate 3,695,699, forward strand.
TCCCCAAAATATTGTAAATCTTGTAAATTGTTGCTATGCTTGGTGCTCATGAATTAAATTTTAAGTAAATCTATTTCATAGTAAACTAATTATCAATATATTTATTTAATTATAGATTTTAATTCTAAAATTATTTAATAACCAGAATTAAAGTTTGTGTAGAGGTGAATTTTTTCATTTTTATAGATAATAAATCCATATGAAACTAGATGATAAGGATATTACACTTTTAGGACTGTTACAGGATAATAGTAAGAAAACAAACAAAGAATACGCATTACACCTAGGGTTGTCTACTACAGCAATTTATGAGCGTATAAAGCGATTGGAACGTACTGGTGCCATAAGAAATTATGTTGCTTTAGTAGATAAGGCCAAAGTAGATAGGAATTTTACGGTATTCTGCCATGTAAAATTGGTACAACATGTAAAGGATAACATTGCACAGTTTGAAGCGCAGGTTTTGTGCTTGCAGGAAGTGGTAGAGTGCCACCATTTAAGTGGGGACTATGATTATTTATTGAAAATTCATGTAAAGGACATGGATGCGTACCGTCATTTTATGGTCAATAAGCTAACTGCCATGAACCATATAGGAAGTACGCAAAGTTCATTTACAATAAAAGAGGTAAAGCATTCTACAGCGATACCCCTTTAAAACTAAAAATAGTATTAATTTTGTAAGACATTAGAAAACAAATATTTTATGGATCAATATGATGTAGCCATTATAGGCTCGGGACCTGGGGGATATGTAGCGGCAATACGTTGCGCACAACTAGGAATGAAAACAGCAATAATTGAAAAATATTCCACTTTGGGCGGAACGTGTTTAAATGTAGGGTGTATACCTTCAAAAGCATTGTTGGATTCTTCACATCATTACGAGGATGCCATTAAGCATTTTGATGAGCATGGAATTGAAATACCGGGTGAAGTAAAAGTAAACTTGGAAAAAATGATTGCCCGTAAACAAGGGGTTGTTGACCAAACTACAAAAGGTATTGAGTTTTTGATGGACAAGAATAAGATTACCGTATACGAAGGTGTGGGTAGTTTTAAGGATGCCACTCATGTAAACATCAAAAAAAATGATGGTAAAACAGAGGAAATAGAAGCTAAGAATATTATTATAGCAACAGGTTCTAAACCGTCTACCCTGCCTTTTATAAAACTTGACAAAGAGCGCATTATCACTTCTACAGAGGCATTAAAATTAAAAGAAGTACCAAAACATATGATCGTTATTGGTGGCGGTGTCATTGGTTTGGAGTTAGGACAGGTTTATAAAAGACTTGGAGCAGAGGTTACGGTCGTAGAATTTATGGACCGTATAATTCCGGGTATGGATGGTGCACTTTCTAAAGAACTGACCAAGGTGTTGAAAAAGCTAAAAGTTAAGTTTGCTTTGTCCCACAAAGTAAAATCAGTAGAAAGAAATGGCGATCAAGTAATTGTTAAGGCAGATAACAAAAAAGGTGAAGAAGTTGTTTTTGAAGGCGATTACTGTTTGGTTGCCGTAGGTAGAAGACCATATACGGACGGATTGAATGTTGATGCTGCCGGTGTTAAACTTGATGAAAGGGGTAAAGTCATTGTTGATGAGCATTTGAAAACCAATATTGATAATGTTTACGCTATTGGCGATGTTATTAAAGGGGCTATGCTTGCACATAAGGCAGAGGAAGAAGGTACTTTGGTCGCCGAGCAATTGGCAGGTCAAAAACCTCATATAAATTATAACTTAATACCTGGGGTCGTGTATACATGGCCAGAAGTTGCCGCTGTTGGTAAAACAGAGGAAGAACTAAAGGAAGCTGGAGTAGATTATAAATCAGGCCAATTTCCTATGCGTGCTTTAGGGCGGGCAAGGGCCAGTATGGATATTGACGGATTCGTTAAAATTCTTGCAGATAAAAAGACCGATGAAGTTTTAGGGGTGCATATGGTAGGTGCACGTGTGGCAGACTTAATTGCCGAAGCGGTTACTGCTATGGAGTTTAGGGCATCTGCAGAAGATATTTCCAGAATGAGCCATGCTCACCCAACTTATGCCGAGGCGGTGAAAGAAGCAGCATTGGCAGCTACTGAAGACAGAGCTTTACATATTTAGAAAATATAGCGTACAAATTTATAAAGCAGTCCATCCTAGGGCTGCTTTTTTTATGGAGTACTGGTGGATTAATTTTTAATAAGGCCTAATGCGCGCAGTACTTTTTCCGTGGCATTCTTTATAAGTTCATACAGCATTAAGGCAAATTGTTCCAAATAAATCCTGGTTAGCGAAAGTAGCGAGGAAACATGTTCTTTAAATGCTATTTTGTGGTCTTCATATTTTAGTGCGATAAAAGAGCAACCGACCATAAATAAAATTGCTCCGGGAATGACTACCCAGGGCGATAAGGAGTGATGAAAAAACCTGTAAAGACCTAGTCCGGTAAAGCTGCCATACAATAAGATAAAATGTATGACATAAATAGATAACGTACTCTGACCTATTTTTAGCCATGTTTTATTCATTAAAAAGCTTTTAAGTAGAATGAATATGGAAAAAACCAATAGTACATCCCCAAGCCTAATGAATAGATAGTTGTTACTATATATAGATTGAAATAATTTTACCCCGGTCAGCTCATACATGGCATAGAAAACATCCGACGAAAAAAATATAAGAAGTAATCCAATACCAATATATATTGGTGTAAGGAATAAATATAAATTTTTATGTTCTTTAAACTTGGTAAATATTACTGACATGCAACCACCAATGCTAGCATAGCCCAACCAAGGTATGATAGTAAATACGGATCCGTTGGCCTTGGTAAAGTAGTTGGCCAGAAATGAAGGGAGGGCATCAAAGCTATACGATTTGTAGATAGGTTCAAAAATGAACAATACTACGGTCGTGCAAGCCAAAATGGTAGGGAATAACCATTTTTTTTTGGAATAAGCTAGAACATAGCACCCAATAATGAAAAATAATGACAGACCTATACAGTGTAATACATCCACCAAATAAAAAGATTCATATATTTCACCCTTTAGCAGGCCAAAAAAATTAATTCTAAGTAGATAGGCTATAATCAAGAGTTCAAATCCTCTTTTTAATCCTTTTTTTACACGGATATTGTCCCAACCTGTTTGGGGTGAACGGATCAAAAGAAATGTAAAAATAAAACCTGAAACGGTAAAGAACACGGGGGCGGTAATACCTCTAAAATATTTCCAAGTGCTAAACACTACATTAGAATTGTCCCTAAAGGCATTATCTAAAAGTCCATCAATAAAATGTCCTTGCAACATCATCAAGATAGCCCAAGCCCTAATGGCGTCTAAAAAATACAATCTTGCTTTAGCGTTGCTCATTATATTAATTATATCCTATATACCTAAATGACAGTATGTTTGGATGTTCAACAAAGCAAAATTAGATAAAATAAATTAAGGTGTGGAGTAATTAAAATAAATTCATAATCTCGTATTAAATAGGGGTAATGAACTAAACATTGGCATTTATATCTTAGAATTTTTTAAAAAGAATCAATGTTCTGCCAATGATGTGTATGTACAAGCTGTAAAATAGCTTCATAAGTTCTACATAATATGAGTATTTAGGACTAATAATATTAGAGCTATAATAATATTTTTTTGTTCATCTTTTAATAATATCTTGTTTTTAGTAGGGAGTGGAATATGGAAAAAGGATTAGATAACTGTAGATACCCATTTATGTCCCATTAATCGGTTTTTGAATATTTTTAAATCGCAGTAAAAATACTCAGGCATGTTTTTAAAAATCTTCTGTGACTTCTGTACCTTTATCACGTGCTAAAAGCCTTTAAAGAACATATTGAATTAAAGTTTCCAGAGTTGTTGAGAGAACACTTTTTAATTGCCTGTAGTGGTGGTTTGGACAGTGTGGTACTTGCCTCTTTATGTAAGGAGTTGGGTTTGCAATTTTCATTGGCACATTGCAATTTTGGTCTACGTGGAAATGCAAGTGATGGGGATGAAGATTTCGTAAGAACTCTGGCAAATTCCCTAAACAGCCCTATTTTTATTACTCATTTTGATACTTTGGGTTATGTTAACCAACATAAAGTGTCCGTACAAATGGCATGTAGGGACCTTCGTTATACCTGGTTTAGGCAAATCTTGGAGGAGCAGCAAATTTCATTGTTGTTAACAGCCCATCACGCGAATGATAATTTGGAAACCTTTATAATTAATCTGTCAAGAGGTAGTGGTATAGAAGGTCTTACCGGTATTCCCGAAAAAGCACAATACCTACGGAGACCCTTACTTCCTTTTACGAGGGAGCAATTAGAGGCCTATGCCCAAAGCAACGCCATACATTGGAGGGAGGACAGTAGCAATACGGATACCAAATACCTTAGAAATAAAATTAGAATAGATTTAGTTCCTACACTTAAGGAGCTTCACCCAACTTTTACGGAAAATTTTAAAAATACCCTGCATTATCTGCAGCAAACCAATACCATAGCCAATGCATATTTGGAGCAATTAAAAAGTGAGTTGTTTGTTCCACATGAAGATGGTTATAAAATAGCTATCGAAGCATTAAAAGGGCTTCACCCATTGACTACTTACCTGCATGGTCTGTTCTATGAGTATGGATTTAGGGAATTGGATAATCTAGAAGCCTTATTGGACGGATTAACCGGAAAGCAACTACGGTCCAATTCTCATGTATTGGTCAAGAACCGAGAATTTTTACTGCTTTCTCCAATTCATAAGGAAAATGAATCGGATTTCTATACTATAGATGAAGGAGTTGAAAATTTATCATCACCTATAAATCTTAAATTTTCTGAAGTATCTGAGCGTCTTGATAATTCTAAAAACATAATTTATGTACAGAAAAATACGTTAAATTTTCCTTTAACGTTAAGAAAATGGAGAAAGGGCGACTACTTTTACCCAATTGGTCTGAACGGTAAAAAAAAATTGGCCAAGTTTTTTAAGGATGAAAAGATAGATGTCCTGTCCAAAGAAAAAGTTTGGTTATTATGTTCCAACGACAAAATTGTTTGGGTGGTAGGAATGCGTGCCGATAACCGATTTAAAGTGGTGAGCAGTGCTCAAAAGATTTTAAAAATAGAAATTACATGATAAAGAATATAGTGCTCGTTGTTCTAATGTGTGTATGGTCATTAGCCATAAATGCTCAGACAGATGAAAACCCGGTAGTTTGGGAGCAACAGGTCAATAAAATTTCCGATACGGAGTATGAATTGGTGATGAAGGCGTCTATTTTTGATGGTTGGCATCTCTATTCACAATATACATCTGAATTTGGTTCCTTGCCTATTGTATTTAAATATAAGGGAGTTGATGAAAAATTTGAACTGATCGGGACTACCACTGAAAGTGAAACATTCACGGAATACAATGAAATTTTTGAAGTTGATGAGACATTTTTTAAGGAGAAAGCAACATTTACGCAGCGTATAAAATTAGTAGATGCTACTATAAATGAAATAGAAGTTTATTCAGAATATCAGGTGTGCAAGGATGTTTGCATTCCTATGGATAAGCAATTTGTATTTAGATTGGATGGTTCTAAAGCAGAGGCAAAGGTCATTCCTGTAGACGATAGAAGCTTGGCCTTAAGCAAGCAACTACGGTTAGATTTAAAGAACAAGGAACTTTTGGTTAAGGGTCAGGATACAATATCGGCCAGCACCAATATTTGGGTAATATTTGGATTAGGCTTTCTTGGTGGATTAATAGCTTTGTTGACTCCTTGTGTATTTCCTATGATCCCGTTAACGGTGTCGTTCTTTACCAAACAGACCAAGAAAAAATCCAAAGGTATTATCAACGCATTATTGTATGGCTTTTTTATAATATTGATTTACTTTTTGCTTAGTCTTCCATTTCATTTATTTGATTCGGTAGATTCGCAGATATTAAACTCCATAGCCACCAATATTTGGCTTAACCTATTGTTTTTTGTCATATTTATTTTCTTTGCCTTCTCATTCTTTGGGTATTATGAATTAACATTACCCAGCTCTTGGGCCAATAAAATGGATGCAGCATCCTCTAAAGTTGGTGGGGTTTTGGGTATATTTTTCATGGCTGTTACCTTGGCTATAGTTTCTTTTTCTTGTACGGGTCCTATATTAGGTGGTTTGTTAGGTGGTACTACCTTGGCAGAAGGAGAAATAGCTACTAACCTTACTGCAGGTATGACCGGTTTTGGAGTAGCCTTGGCATTACCGTTTGGCCTCTTTGCCCTGTTTCCCGCTTGGTTGAATTCTTTGCCTAAATCTGGTGGATGGATGACCACAGTTAAGGTTGTACTTGGATTTTTGGAAATAGGTCTAGCTTTAAAGTTTTTATCCAATGCAGATTTAGTAGGGCATTGGGGAGTATTAAAACGTGAGATTTTCTTAGGTATTTGGATTCTCTTAAGTTTAGCAATGACCTTATACCTCTTTGGTCTGTATAAATTTCCCCATGATGCCCCTGTGAAAAAATTGTCCGTTGGGCGTAAGTTTACTGGCGTACTCAGTTTACTGTTTACTATTTATCTTCTTTTGGGTATAACAAAGGTTATTCCGTTAAAATTGCTAAGTGGATTTCCGCCCCCGGAGTTTTATAGCATTTTTGAACAGGAAAGCGATTGTCCTTTAGGTATTGACTGCTTCAAGGATTTTGAAAGTGGTCTGTCATATGCTAAGGAGGTGAATAAGCCAATTTTATTGGATTTTACCGGGTGGGCATGTGTAAATTGTAGAAAAATGGAGGAAAATGTTTGGAGCGATAGTGAAATTTACCCGTTGCTGAAAAATGATTTTGTACTTATTTCTTTATATACGGATGATAGAAAGGAACTGCCTGAATCTGAAAAATTTAATTTTCAATTTGAAAGTGGTAGGGTAAAGGAAATTAATAATATTGCGCAAAAGTGGGGTACGTTTCAAGAAGTTAACTTTAATTCCATATCACAGCCCTATTATGTGTTATTGTCCCCAGATTTAGAAGTTCTAAATACTGCTATACAGAACACTGATATTACCACATATAAAAATTGGCTTATTGAAGGTTTAAATAATAACAACTAGTCTTTAATTTTTGTAAGATGTTGACTACTTGTCAGTAAAAAGCAGCGCTGCGAGACGTTAGTCTTAAAAATAGTTATAACTTGGTAGAGATAACTTCCCCGAAATAACTATGAAAACATTTAAAAAAATTGGCAAAGCTCTACTGGTTGTCGTTGTTTTGATACTGATAGCCATAGGTATCTTTGCTTATACCCTAACACCCGATTATTCTGGAAATAAAGAACTTGAAGGCTTAAACGAAGAAGTTAGCGTTTACTACGACACGTATGGAGTTCCCCATATTTACGGTGCTAATGAAAAAGATGCCTTTAAAACATTGGGCTATGTACATGCTCAAGACCGCTTATGGCAAATGGAGCTTTTAAGAAGAATAGCTAGTGGAGGATTATCTGAGGTCTTTGGTAAGGATCTTATTGGTACGGACAAGTTTTTCTTATCGCTTGGTATTGCCGATGCATCAAAAGTAACGGTATCTAAGATCAATGAAAATGATGAAGGTGTTATTTTGGCAAAAGCGTATTTGGACGGCATTAATCAATTTATAAAAGAAGGACCTACACCAGTTGAATTTTACCTGACCGGCATTGAAAAAAGGGAGTTTGTATTAGAGGATATCTATAATACTATTGGGTATATGGCATTCAGTTTTGCAATGGCGCATAAAACGGACCCATTATTGACCACTATGCATGCTAAGTTGGGGCCTGAGTATTTGGTGGATTTGCCATTAGGGTCTAAGGTAGATACGGAATGGATAAAAAATTATAACCCCAGCAATACAGATTCAATTCAAAATCAACTAACCACTTTGGTAGATGATGCTTTGGGCAAGTTAAATATTCCTCTGTTTGAAGGAAGTAATAGTTGGGTCATTGCACCTGAAAAAACCAAAAACGGAAAAGTAATTTTTGCCAATGACCCGCATATAGGCTTTGCACAGCCTTCCGTTTGGTATGAAGCACATGTAGAAACACCTTCGTATTCCAAGTACGGCTATCATATTGCCGGAATCCCTTTTCCTTTATTGGGACATAATAGAGAGCTCGCCTATGGGTTGACCATGTTTGAAAATGATGATGTCGACTTTTATTATGAAAAAATCAATCCAAATGACGAAAATGAATATTGGACTCCTGAAGGGTACGTGGATTTTAATATTATTGAAAAAACTATACAGGTAAAAGACGCAGAACCCGTCTCTTTTAAATTTAAGAAAACAGTACATGGTCCGGTTTTAAACGGAATAGCGGACCAAATAAACGGGGATAGGCCTATTGCTATGTCATGGGTGTATACCCAGATAGAAAACCAGGTAATTGATGCGTTGTTTAATTTAAGCTTTGCCTCCAATATTGACCAGTTTAAAGCGGCTTTGCCAAAAATTCATGCCCCCGGACTAAATGTAATGTACGGTGATGCTAAAGGTAATATTGCGTGGTTTGCCACAGCGCAGCTTTATCAGATTCCGGATACCGTCAATACCAAATTAATTTATGAAATTGGGCAGGGGCTTCCTGTGGATAAAAAATGGTTGCCCTTTCATCAAAACCCACAGGCAATTAATCCACCATCTCATTACGTATATTCTGCCAATAACCAACCAGATTCAATTTCGGGTATGCTTTATCCCGGTTATTATTTACCAGAGAATAGGGCTAAAAGAATTGTAGAATTATTGGAGCCAAAAAATGATTGGGACCTGACATCTGCAAGCCATATGATTACCGATGTTACCTCTTCCGTAGAACCGGAAATTGTCTATAATCTCACGAAGTATCTTGATATTTCCAATTTGGGGGAGAAAGAGCTGAAAATTATAGATTTGTTAAACCTTTGGGATGGTAATTATGAATTAACTTCCATTGAAGGAACCGTCTATAACCGTTGGATTTATAACATATTGAAACAAACATTCAAGGACGAGCTTGGAGATGAATTATTCAGCCAATTTTTAAATACCCATCTTATTAAAAGGAGTATAGCGCCACTGTCCAAAAATGATGCCTCACTTTGGTGGGATGATTTTGAAACCCGGGACCATAAGGAAGATATGAGCGAAATCATTAATCGTTCCTTTGAAGCAGCGGTAAGTTCATTAAAAACAGATTTTGGGACGAATATTAAGGATTGGCAATGGAAAAATGTACACACCTTAGAGCATACCCATCCAATTGGCCAAATAGCTGCCTTACGTTCGTTTTTTAATGTGGGACCATTTGCGGTAGAGGGGTCTAGGGAGGTAATTAACAATATGGCCTTTCCTTATGATGATACGGGTTTGTACAAAACAAGTTCAGGGCCATCCACCAGGAGAATTATAGATTTTTCGGATATAGAAAACAGTATAAGCATATTACCTACAGGGCAATCCGGTAATCCTTTTAGTAAACATTATCAAGATCAGGCGCAGATGTATATTGATGGTAAATTCCGTAAAATGTTGATGAACAAGGATGTAATTCAAAAAAGTAAAGAAATCCTTATTTTTAGACCAAAGGATTAGAAATGCTTACAAAAGTTTACGGGAGTGCGGTATTTGGTGTAGAAGCCACAACAATAGTTGTAGAGGTAAATATTGATAAAGGAATTGGTTATCATTTGGTAGGTCTGCCAGATAATGCTATCAAGGAAAGTAATTATAGAATTGCTGCAGCATTACAGAATAACGGTTATAAAATTCCTGGTAAAAAAATTACGATAAACATGGCTCCTGCAGACCTAAGAAAAGAAGGTTCTGCCTATGACCTTACTTTGGCTTTAGGAATTTTATCTGCATCGGGCCAAATAGAATGCAATGATATTGAGAAGTATATCATTATGGGGGAACTTTCCCTTGATGGAAGCTTGCAACCTATAAAAGGAGCACTGCCTATTGCAATTAAAGCCCAGGAAGAGGGTTTTACAGGATTTATACTACCCACTGAAAACGCAAAGGAAGCCGCCATTGTGGGCGACCTTAAAGTATACGGGGTAGATAATATAAAGCAGGTGTTAGACTTTTTTGATAAGGGTACCCCGTTAGAGCAAACTATTATCAATACTCGGGAAGAATTCTTTAAAAAATTGGATTTTCCAGAATTTGACTTTTCTGATGTAAAAGGACAGGAGAGTATAAAAAGATGTATGGAAATTGCTGCAGCTGGTGGACATAATGTAATATTAATTGGTCCGCCGGGGGCGGGTAAAACCATGTTGGCTAAAAGGTTGCCCTCCATTTTACCGCCAATGACGTTGCATGAAGCCTTGGAAACTACCAAGATTCATAGTGTGGTAGGTAAAATCAAGAATATGGGGTTAATGAGTCAACGGCCTTTTAGAAGTCCGCATCATACCATATCTGATGTAGCATTGGTTGGTGGCGGTTCATATCCGCAACCCGGGGAAATTTCATTATCGCACAATGGCGTATTGTTCTTGGATGAATTACCAGAGTTTAAGCGTGGGGTTTTAGAAGTGTTACGCCAGCCTTTGGAAGATAGGGAAGTCACCATATCTAGGGCTCGGTTTACCGTAACCTATCCCAGTAGTTTTATGCTGGTAGCAAGTATGAATCCTAGTCCTGGTGGTTATTTCAACGACCCTGATGCTCCCGTAACTTCATCACCGGCAGAAATGCAACGGTATTTAAGTAAAATATCGGGCCCGCTCTTAGATCGTATCGATATTCATATTGAAGTGACTCCGGTACCTTTTGAAAAACTATCCGAAGAACGAAAAGGTGAGGGTAGTGTGGAAATTAGGAAAAGGGTGACTGCGGCACGTGAGATACAGACCAAGCGTTTTAAAAATTTGGAGAATATACATTACAATGCACAAATGAACACCAAACAGATACGATCGTTCTGTGTGTTGGACGATGCTTCCAAATCATTATTAAAAAATGCCATGGAACGCTTGAATTTATCTGCTCGCGCATATGATAGAATACTAAAAGTAGCAAGAACCATTGCAGATCTTAGCGGTGAGCCATCAATTAACGGCAATCATATTTCAGAAGCAATCCAGTATAGAAGCTTGGACCGAGAGGGTTGGTTGGGATAAAGTATACTTTAGAAATATAACCCTTCATTGTTTATATCATCTTCATTATGCGCCTTGGAAGATGTAAAGATATCCTTTAGGATATAACTGGTTACTATGGTAAGACCCACGGTTAAGGTGGGTATGCTATATTCCCAACTTAATAAATGCATGAGACCACCTAAGATTATGGTCAGTACACCTAAGACCATTACAAAGTTCCAAATGATTTCGGCTAGGCTGTTTTTAATACTTCTGTTTTTTTGCATAAAGTATGAAGTGCCTTCCATGGCAAACCATGCAATAAAGGTCAAGGCAGTTCCAATTTGAAAAATAATGGTATATGGAAACTTTAAAATAGTAAGAAGACCGTTAATAGTCCAAAATAAAACCAAAGCCATTTTAATTAGGTCTATAGGTTTTTTTTCTTCTTTTTTAAAAAATCTAATAGTGTACATGATTAGGATAGCCGCAAAAGACGTAAATATTATACCGGCTGCAAAAGGCCAGTGTAATACACGCATAAGAAAGCCAATTAGCAGAGTAGCTAAGGCAGCTCTTAATTGATTCTTATATACTTTTTTGGTATTTTCCATAATAATGGTATTAATTAATTACCTTGATATTGGCCTTTAAGCCTTCCATAATTCCTATAATATTGTTTACGGTTTCGTTTAAATAATACCTTACGACAATATGTGGAATTCTAATGGTGGTAAAACCATTTCTAAAGGAATGCATGGCTTCCTCCAAATTATTGATCGCTTCATGTTCCGTAAGCTTATCATATTTGGAATCAATTTCAATATTTAATTTAACGCGTGAAATGGCTATATCTATAGATTTTTTACCATCCCACCATTCTAACATAGAGTTTACACCTGCTTCTTTAAGCGCATAATATAATTGTACGGCCTCTAAAGGGGTGTCATGTTTTTTGATCAATAGCTCTATGCGTTTATAATGTTTGGAGCATAATTCAACACCAACCGTATCCATTGCATTTTTATGATCTATATAACCAAGTTCTTTCTTACATTCTAAACAAGTCATTAATAGGTTAAGTTTTAAGTTTTGGGATAGTTATAACCGTGATATTTTAAGATTAGTATATTGTTTCGATGAATGACTCCCAACTTTTAGACGAACTGCATTTTTTTAGATTAACTGCATTGTAAAATGTTAAAATTGTGGTGAAATTGAAATTGAAAGTGGTGTACGTTTTCATAATTTTAAAATTATATTTACACAACTTCAGATAAAGCAATATGTTTAGAAAATTAGGTCCAGGGGTACTTGTAGCCGCTGCATTCATTGGTCCGGGTACTGTTACGGCTTGTACCCTGGCAGGAGTTGGTTTTGGCTTTAGTTTGTTGTGGGCTATGTTGTTGTCTATTATTGCCACTTATATTCTTCAAGAAATGTCTGCACGTTTGGGTATTGTTACCCAAAAAGGCTTGGCAGATGTAATAAAACAAGAGCTTCATAACCCATGGGTCCGTAATAGTGTCATTGCTTTGATATTTTCCGCGATAATCATAGGTAATGCCTCCTATGAAGCAGGAAATATAGGGGGTGCTACGTTAGGTATGCATGCATTGTTCGGTCTTGAATATAGTACTTGGTATCCTTATATATTAGGTGCTGTTGCGTTTACATTGTTGTTTTTTGGAAGTTATAAGACATTGGAAAAGGTCTTTATTTTTTTGGTGCTTATCATGAGTTTGTCTTTTTTAGCGACCGCACTTCTTACGGGTCCAGATATCTTGCAGTTGTTAAAAGGGTTGTTCATACCGTCAATTCCAGAAAATGGTATTCTAACTATTATAGCGCTTGTAGGTACTACGGTTGTTCCATATAATCTTTTTTTACATGCGGCATTGGTGAGCGAGAAATGGAAGACGATCAGTGATTTAAATTTAGCAAAACGAGACACCTTGGTGTCTATTATTTTAGGCGGGGTGGTATCTATTAGTATAATGATATCGGCTGCTGCCATAAAAACTACAGAGGTAGATAGTGTAATGGATATGGCCAAAGCATTGGAACCGTTATATGGTGCTGCCGCTCTTTACTTTATGGGAGTGGGACTTTTTGCTGCCGGTATAACCTCTGCCATAACTGCACCATTGGCCGCAGCGTATGTTGCCAATAGTTGCTTTGGGTGGAAGGCCACTATGAATGATAATAGGTTTAGATCGGTATGGATGATTATTCTTATTCTAGGCGTAATATTTTTGTCTTTTGGTGTTAAACCTATCCAGGTCATTAAATTTGCTCAAATAACCAATGGGTTGTTATTACCGGTAATTGCGGTTTTCCTACTTTGGGTGGTAAATAGGACAGGGGTCATGGGTCGCCATAAAAATAATAAGACCCAAAATTTAATAGGAACCCTAATTATAATATTGTCCATAATTTTGGGTGTAAAGAGTATATTGAGCGTTATAGGGTTATTATAAATATATGATAAGAGCTATAGATATAAATTGTGATGTAGGTGAAGGGGTTGGTAATGAAGATATTTTGTTTCCCCTAATTAGTTCGTGCAACATTGCCTGTGGCGGTCATGCAGGTTCTTCTAGAAGTATAGAAACCTGTTTAAAACTATCAAAACAGTACAACGTATCTATTGGTGCACATCCATCATACCCGGATAAAGATAATTTTGGTAGGGTTTCCTTGAATATATCGCATACGGATTTAACAGGGCATATTAGGAATCAATTAGAATTGTTTACTACTATTTGTAATAAATGGAATCTATCAATGCATCATATAAAACCACACGGTGCATTATATAATGATGTTGCAAAGAACAAAGAGCTTGCTTTGGTATTCTTGAATGCTATACAAGCTTATAGGGAAAATACATTTTTATATGTTCCCTATGGTAGTTTAATTGCGGAAATAGCAACATCCCAAAATTGGAAGATTAAGAGAGAAGCCTTTGCGGATAGAAATTACCATTCAGATTTAAGCTTGGTTTCAAGAAAGGAAGAAAATGCACTAATTACCAATAAGTTGAATGTGTTAAATCATTTAATATTAATGGTCAATGACAATTGTGTAAAATCAATAGAAAACAAAAAAGTTTCTATGTATGCAGATACCTACTGTTTTCATGGCGATACTCCTGCGGCGTCTGATATTTTAACGTATATTACATCTAAATTACCTGAATTTAATTTACAACTTAAATAGTGAATTCCCCTAAAATAAAAATTAAACCATTTGGCGTACATGCTATTTTAATAGAATGGCCACATGAGGTAAGTGAAAAGATTCTTGAGATTATTTTACAATACCAAACTTTATTACAAAGCAATGGGTTCTCTAGTCCACAGTGGGAAATGGTACCATCTTATAATTCTTTGTTGCTGGTCGATAGGCAGAATGAAATTGACCATAACAGGCTAGTATTGGAGTTAGATACCTTGTACGGTGGACTTAGCCAAGCGGGCCCGTCTAAAAAAGTTTTGTGGCGATTGCCGGTTTGTTATGATTTGGAATTTGGTTTGGACCTTGATGAGGTAGCGGAAAAATTGAACAAATCTATTTCCGAAATTATAGCTCTGCATACCGGTGCGCAATACACGGTATATGGCATAGGATTTTTACCGGGCTTTATGTATTTGGGCGGACTTGATGAAAACTTGGAAATTAACAGAAAAGCATCACCCAGACCAAAAGTACTTAAAGGGGCGGTAGGGATTGCAGGAAAACAGGCAGGTATCTACCCTCAAGAATCTCCAGGTGGATGGAATATAATAGGTAATTGCCCTGTTCCAATTTTTAATGCTTCCAAGGATAATCCATGTTTCGTAAATGTGGGTGACAAAATTGAATTTTTTGAAATATCAAGGGCTGCGTATAAACTTCATAAAATTGAGGCCGAAGTAGGAATTTATCAACCGGAAAAAATTGTATTGAATGCTTAAAGTTTTAAAAGCTGGATTTTATACCACGGTTCAGGATTCAGGTAGATTCTTGTATAGGAACAAGGGGGTACCTGTTTCTGGCGTAATGGATGAAATGTCCGTTTTCAAAGTAAATTCCTTGCTTGAAAATGAAAAGAGTGCAGCGGTGTTAGAAATTACCATGACGGGGCCTACTTTATTGTTTGAAGAGGAAACTTATATCGTATTAGGTGGTGCGCAAATGTTGGCTACTTTAAATAACTTACCTATACAGAACTATAAGGTTTATCAAATAGAAGCAGGGGATATCGTGTCTTTTGGTAAATTGGTCAAAGGATTTAGATGCTACTTAGGGGTCAAAGGGGGCTTTACCCCAAAAAAAATCTTGGAAAGTAGGTCATATTACAAACCCATAACGGAGAGTAATAGGTTTATAGATGGTGATGTAGTTCCCTATCAATATCAACAAATATTTCAACCTAAAATTTCAGAGCTCAAGGTAGACTCTTTTTTAGAGGATACCATTCTACAGGTTTCTAAAGGTCCCGAATTTGAACTGTTGACAGATAAGCAATTGGAGGAACTGTTTTCAAAAACATTTACGGTTGCACATGAAAATAACAGAATGGCCTATCAAGTCCATGAAACCATTGCCCCGCATAATTTATCCATGCTAACATCGGCTACTTTACCGGGAACGGTACAGCTTACTCCTTCGGGTAAATTAATTATCTTAATGAAAGATGGCCAAACAACTGGTGGCTACCCAAGAATTATGCAATTATCGAATAAAGCTATTTGTATATTGGCACAGAAAAGAGTGGGTAATCCAATTAGTTTTAAACTGGTTTAATGGTTAATCGCTTGTGGGGAAATCAATTTTTTTATTTAACGAGAACCAAGTCAAGTGTTATATTACAAACTTAGGTTTGTTTTTATTCTAGAATAAAATTATGTAGTATTGCAGTATGCTAACAACTAATAACTTTCATAATGTCATTCTTGTCATTCCATAGTTTGGAATGATATAGCTTTTCATTATTTGAAAAAACCTGTATCAGAAAAAATGATACAGGTTTTTTTTATAGAATAGATATGAAATATTAGTGGATTTGAAGTATTGAATATGGTATAAATAACCTATTTAATTTGCTGTTTATCAGTAGGTTAATTCATAAATAAATGAAATGGATTTATACTGTCCAATTTTGTTAAAAATTTAAACTTTTATAAACTTTTATCTTTGATATACTAGGTCAACCTAATAAGATAAGCATACGATAATTACAATATGGAATTGAACAAGCACAGTAAGAATGTAACCCAAGACCCAACACAACCAGCGGCACAAGCAATGCTATATGCCATAGGGCTAACGGAGGATGATTTAAAGAAGCCGTTGATAGGTATAGGAAGTACCGGTTATGAAGGAAACCCGTGTAATATGCACCTTAATGATTTAGCACAAGAGGTGAAGACCGGTGTTAATGATAGCGGTTTGGTTGGTCTTGTATTTAACACCATTGGGGTAAGTGACGGCATATCTATGGGTACTTACGGTATGCGCTACTCATTACCATCTAGGGATATTATTGCAGATTCTATGGAAACTGTAGTGCAGGCAATGAATTATGATGGTTTGGTAACCGTTGTAGGGTGTGATAAAAACATGCCGGGTGCATTAATGGCTATGATACGCTTAAACAGACCATCTGTCTTGGTATATGGCGGAACCATAGCCTCAGGATGCTTTAAGGATAAAAAATTGGATGTCGTTTCTGCTTTTGAGGCTTGGGGAGAAAAAGTGGCCGGTACCATGAACGAGGAGGATTACAAAGGGGTCATACAGAATGCATGCCCAGGGGCTGGTGCTTGCGGTGGTATGTATACGGCAAATACCATGGCTTCTGCAATTGAGGCATTAGGAATGGCTATGCCTTATAATTCATCCAATCCGGCAATAGGAAAACCAAAACAGAACGATGCTATAAATTCCGGAAAGGCACTAAGAACCTTATTGGAAAAGGACATTAAGCCTAGTGATATCATTACACGTAAATCAATGGAGAATGCCGTTAGGTTATTGACCTTGTTAGGGGGGTCTACCAATGCAGTACTTCACTTTTTGGCCATTGCCAAAGCAGCCGATGTGGAATTTACCTTAGATGATTTTCAAAAAATAAGTGATACCACACCTTTCTTGGCAGATTTAAAGCCAAGTGGTAAATTCTTAATGGAAGATGTTCACCGTGTAGGTGGTGTGCCTGCGGTTATGAAATTTATGTTGGTGAACGGTATGTTGCACGGCGATTGTTTAACCGTAACCGGTAAAACAATTGCGGAGAATTTAGCTGAACTTCCAGGGTTAATAGAACATCAGCAAGTTATTAAACCATTAAACAATCCTATTAAACCTACGGGGCATTTACGTATTCTTTATGGTAATCTTGCTACAGAAGGTGCCGTTGCTAAAATTACAGGTAAAGAAGGTCTGTATTTCTCTGGTCCGGCTAAAGTTTATAACGATGAGTTCTTGGCCAATGCCGGTATTGGTAAGGGCGAAGTTAAAAAAGGTGATGTAGTGGTCATTCGGTACGAAGGACCAAAAGGAGGTCCTGGAATGCCAGAAATGTTGAAACCTACTGCGGCTATTATGGGTGCTGGCCTAGGTAAAGATGTTGCCTTGATAACAGATGGTCGTTTCTCTGGTGGTACGCATGGTTTCGTTGTAGGTCACGTGGCTCCTGAAGCACAAGATGGGGGAACAATTGGTTTGTTGGAAGATGGGGATATCATCACCATTGATGCAGAAAAGAATGAAATTTCTGTAGACTTGACCGATGAGCAGTTAGAAGAAAGAAGAAAAAATTGGAAACAACCGGAATTAAAAGTAAAAAGAGGAAGCTTGTACAAATATGCACGTATGGTATCTTCCGCTTCTAATGGTTGTGTAACCGATGAGTTTTAAATAATGCTGTCTGGATTTTAGACAATTCTGGGTGGTACATAATATCAGGTGGTTGTAGCTCTTATATGCAATGCTTGAATTTGACTATTAATTATGGAAACAGTAAAAGAGAAGAAAAAAGGTACGGATTCCAAGAAAACGATAAGGATTTCTGGAGCAGAAGCAATAATTCATTGTTTGTTGGCAGAAGGTGTCGAAACAATGTACGGCTACCCTGGTGGGGCTATTATGCCCGTCTACGATGAGTTATATAAGTTTCAAGATAAATTAACGCATATTCTTACCAGACATGAACAGGGTGCTACGCATGCTGCTCAAGGGTATGCACGTGTTTCCGGTAAAGTGGGTGTTGCCATAGCAACTTCAGGTCCTGGAGCTACCAATTTGGTGACGGGTCTTGCAGATGCTCAAATAGATTCTACACCTATGGTATGTATCACTGGTCAGGTAACAAGGCAGTTGTTGGGTACAGATGCTTTTCAAGAAACCGATATTATTGGTATTTCTACTCCTGTAACCAAATGGAATTATCAAATTACCGAAGCTTCCGAAATTCCTGAAGTAATGGCGAAAGCCTTTTACATTGCAAAATCAGGTAGACCGGGTCCGGTATTGGTTGATATTACCAAAAATGCACAAATAGAAGCCTTCGATTTTTCTTATGAGAAATGTACTGCGGTAAGAAGTTATAAACCGGTTTCAAAACCAAACTCCGAAGCGATACAGGCTGCTGCCGATTTAATCAATAGCGCCAAAAAACCTTTTATAGTTTGGGGGCAAGGGGTTATTTTAGGTAAGGCCGAAGCCGAATTGAAAGAGTTGGTAGAAAAAACTGGAATTCCTGCTGCATGGACCATTATGGGTGCATCTGCATTGGATACTGCCCACCCTTTAAATGTGGGTATGGTAGGTATGCACGGTAACTATGGCCCAAATGTACTTACAAATGAATGTGATCTGTTGATTGCCATAGGTATGCGTTTTGATGATCGTGTAACGGGTAGGTTAGAGGATTATGCCAAACAAGCTAAGGTAATTCACTTTGAAATTGACCCTGCCGAAATCAATAAAAATGTACATGCCGATGTGGCGGTTTTAGGTAACTCTAAAGAGACTTTAGGTTTAATTTTGCCATTGTTGAATTCTAATAAGCATGAGGCTTGGCATAATATCTTCAAGGAAAAGTATAAGATTGAATTTGATACCATCATAAAAAATGACATTCACCCGACCAAAGAAGGTTTGACAATGGGCGAGGTGATAGAAGAAATTAATTTGGCATCCAATAACAAAGCGGTTATCGTTACAGATGTTGGTCAACATCAAATGATCGCTTGTAGGTATGCCAAGTTTTCAGAATCTAAAAGTAATATTACTTCTGGCGGATTAGGTACTATGGGCTTTGCCCTTCCTGCAGCTATCGGTGCCAAAATGGGTGCCATGGATAGGGAAGTGGTGGCTATCATTGGCGACGGCGGATATCAAATGACCATTCAAGAACTTGGGGTAATTTTCCAGCATAATGTTCCAGTGAAGATTGTGGTACTAAATAATGAGCACTTAGGTATGGTTCGTCAATGGCAAGAGTTGTTCTTTGATAAAAGATATGCATCTACCGTAATGGTGAATCCGGATTTTGTGAAAATAGCTGAAGGATATAGTATTGAGGCAAAGCGTATTTCTGAACGTAAGGATCTAAAATCTACCATTCAGGAAATGATGACTTCGGATAAACCTTATTTCTTAGAGGTAAAAGTGGAACAAGAAGATAATGTGTTCCCTATGATACCTTCTGGTGCTTCGGTCTCTGAAATTAGATTGAAGTAAGAATGGTTAAATAAACTCTCATGAACGATACCAACATACAGGATATTCCAAAAATTCATAATGAAATAACTCGTAAATCTGAGGAAATCGGATTTACGATGCCGTCAGATTTGTATGTGGGTAGTTTTCTAAAAACTTTGATCTCGTCCAAGCCAAACGGTCGTTTTTTGGAAATAGGTACCGGTATTGGTCTTAGTCTGTCTTGGATGGTTGAAGGTATGGATGCTGGTTCTAAATTGATATCAGTAGATAACGATGAAGAGCTAACCACTATCGCAAATAATTATTTTGGAAAAGATGATAGGGTTGAACTTATTTGTAAAGACGGTACTGAATGGATAAAGGAATATACTGGTGAGCAGTTCGATTTAATTTTTGCAGATGCCTGGCCAGGAAAGTATAGTGAGATCGATGAGGTTTTAAATTTAGTTAAGGTTGGCGGATTTTACATTATAGATGATATGACAAAACAACCTAATTGGCCAGATGGTCATGAGGATAATGTAATTGCATTAACCGCATATTTGGAAAAACGCAAAGATTTACAACTGACAAAAATGAACTGGTCTACCGGTTTAATTATGGCAGTAAAGAAGTAGTAAAGATTAATAATAATGATACCATAAAATCCTTTTAGCAAAAAGGAATAGGTAATTAAAGCTTATGGAAAATAAATGGTTTACAATTTCGGTATATTCAGAAAATAATGTAGGATTACTGAATAGAATATCGGGTATATTCTTAAAAAGACATATCAATATAGAAAGTTTAAACGTCTCTAAATCAGAAATTGACGACGTTTCTAAATTTACGATCGTAGCACATACCACAGAGAAGTGGGTGCATAATATTGTCGGTCAGATCGAAAAGCAAATAGAGGTGATCAAAGCTTTTTACCATACCGATGATGAAACTATTTATCAAGAATCTGCTTTGTTCAAAATAGCATCGGGATTGTTGTTCGATGAACGTCAAATACAGAATATTATAAAAGATAACAATGCACAGATTGTCACGGTTTCCAGAGATTTCTTCGTTATCGCCAAAAGCGGAAGAAGAAATGAGATTGATGATATGCACGATGAATTAAAACCTTACGGAATTATGCAGTTTGTGCGTTCCGGTAGAATTTCGGTTACTAAAGATGTAATGGATATTTCTGCAATGCTTAAAGAATTTTAATAAACGAGAATCATATAAATAATCAATAAAGTAAAAACAAAATGGCCAATTATTTTAATACGCTATCATTAAGGGATAAATTAACGCAACTTGGAAAATGCCGCTTCATGGATTCGTCTGAGTTCGCTGATGGTGTAAATGCTTTAAAAGGCAAAAAAATTGTTATTGTAGGTTGTGGTGCACAAGGTCTTAACCAAGGTCTTAACATGAGAGATTCTGGTTTGGATATTGCCTATACACTTCGTGATGCTGCTATAAAGGAAAAAAGACAATCTTTTATCAATGCAACGGAAAATGGTTTTACGGTAGGTACATATGAAGAGTTGATTCCTTCTGCCGATGTTGTTATTAACCTTACGCCAGACAAGCAACATACTGCTGTAGTTGGTGCGGTAATGCCATTAATGAAAAAAGGGGCTACTCTTTCATACTCCCATGGTTTCAATATTGTTGAAGAGGGCACACAGGTACGTGAAGATCTTACGGTAATCATGGTGGCTCCAAAAAGTCCAGGTTCAGAAGTTAGAGAAGAATATAAAAGAGGATTTGGTGTACCAACATTGATCGCGGTTCACCCAGAAAATGATCCTGAAGGTAAAGGTTTGGCACAGGCAAAAGCTTATGCAGCTGGTACAGGTGGGCATAGAGCTGGTGTTTTGGAATCTTCATTTGTTGCTGAGGTAAAATCAGATTTGATGGGTGAGCAGACTATTCTTTGTGGTTTGTTACAAACGGGTTCTATTCTATGTTTTGATAAAATGATAGAGAAAGGAATTGATGCCGGTTATGCTTCAAAACTAATTCAGTACGGATGGGAAACTATTACCGAGGGTATGAAGTACGGTGGTATCACCAATATGATGGACCGTCTTTCCAACCCTGCAAAAATTAAGGCTTTTGAATTATCCGAAGAATTAAAGGATATTATGCGTCCGTTGTTTCAAAAGCATATGGATGATATTATGACCGGTCATTTTTCTAAAACAATGATGGAAGACTGGGCAAATGATGACAAAAATCTTTTGACATGGAGAGCTGCTACTGGTGAAACTGCCTTTGAAAAGACTCCTGCAGGTGGTCAAGAAATTACAGAGCAAGAGTTTTATGATAACGGAGTGCTAATGGTGGCCATGGTTAGAGCTGGTGTAGAATTGGCTTTTGAGGCAATGACAGAATCAGGAATTATAGCCGAGTCTGCTTACTACGAATCTTTACACGAAACTCCATTAATTGCGAACACCATTGCGCGTAAGAAATTGTTTGAAATGAACCGTGTAATTTCAGATACGGCTGAATATGGTTGTTATTTATTTGATCATGCATGTAAGCCTTTATTGACTGATTTCATGAAGGATATAGATACAGACGTAATCGGTAAAAATTTCTCTGCAGATATAGATAATGATGTGGACAACGCTCAATTGATAGCAGTGAACAAGGCATTACGTGAACATCCGGTAGAAATAGTTGGTGCGCATTTACGTGAGTCAATGACAGCAATGAAGCCTATAGTATAAGGTTTTAAAGTTTAGGTAAACTTACAGATTGTCCGGTTGGGTATGTTCAAAGCTGCAAGCTGAATTTCTTTTGCAGATTTCACTGAACATTACTTAAGCGGACAATTTATGTTTTATACATTTATGATTACTGTACCATTAGCAAAGAATATGATATGAAAGGTAGCAAACCGGCATACTTTCCTGCATTAAATGATGTCTTGCAAGCAGCAAAGACTATTTCTGAAATTTCCGACGAAACTCCTTTGACGGATAGTATTAGATTGTCTAAACAATTTAATTGTCAAATTCGCTTAAAACGAGAAGATTTACAACGGGTAAGATCATACAAAATTAGGGGAGCTTTTAATAAGATTAGTTCTTTGACCAGAGAGGAAAGAAATAAAGGAGTCATTTGTGCCAGTGCCGGTAACCACGCCCAGGGCGTTGCTTTTGCGTGTTGTCATTTAAAGATCAAAGGTACAATCTATATGCCATCTGTAACTCCAAAACAAAAAGTAGAGCAAACTAAGCTTTTTGGTGGCGAATGGGTAGATGTAGTTTTACAGGGCGATACGTTCGATGATTCCTCCCAGGCAGCTAAAATTCACGGTGATAAAACAGGTAAAATATTTGTGCATCCTTTTGATGACCCTAAGATTATTGAAGGTCAGGCTACGGTTGGTCTTGAGCTTATTGAGCAGACAAAAAAACCAATTGATTATCTCTTTGTTTGTATAGGTGGTGGCGGATTGGCATCTGGACTAATAAGTGTTTTCAGTCAATTATCGCCAAATACTAAAATTATTGGGGTAGAACCTAAAGGTGCACCTTCTATGAAAACGGCCATGGATTTAGGTGAAGTGGTGGCTTTAGAGAAAATTGATAAATTCATTGATGGTGCTGCGGTAAAGCAGGTGAGCAGTTTAACTTATCCTATTTGTAATTATTACTTGGATAACATGATTACTGTTGATGAAGGTAAAGTTTGCCAAACCATTCTAGATCTCTACAATAGAGATGCAATTGTGGTAGAACCTGCCGGGGCATTATCCATAGCGGCCTTAGATGAGTACAAAGATGAAATAGTAGGTAAGAATGTGGTCTGTATTATAGGGGGTAGCAATAATGATATCACAAGAACGGCTGAAATAAAGGAACGTGCCTTATTGTATGGTAAGTTAAAGCACTACTTTATCATTAGGTTCCCTCAAAGGCCAGGCGCCTTAAGGGAATTCGTTGTAGATATCTTAGGTCCCACGGATGATATTACCCATTTTGAATATTCCAAAAAGTCGAGTAGGGAAAATGCTCCGGCCGTAGTGGGTATAGAACTAAAACATCCAGATGATTTAAAACCATTGATAGAACGTATGAAAACTAACAATTTTTATGGAGATTATATTAATGATAAACCAGATTTGTTTGAATATTTGGTTTAAACTACTTTTAATCTATGAGATTCAATTTCAATAATTTATTAGAAATCAATCTATAAACGACCATTAATATTAGTGTAAATCGTAAAAGAAATGAGCGACATTAAAATTCCACAAGAATTTCAGATAACATCAACCATAGATCAAAGACATTATTTGGTCAATGGAGAATTAAAAGAATGGAAAGGAGAGACCACACAGGTTTTTTCTACCATATCTTCAACAAAAGAATACAAACCTACGTTGCTGGGTAGTATCCCAGACTTGCAAGAGGCAGAAGCACATGAAGCATTAGATGGTGCTTTAAAAGCGTATGACAAAGGGCAGGGGGTATGGCCAACTATGCATGTTAAGGACCGTATTGAATGTATGGAGGTTTTTGTTTCTAAAATGAAGACCAAAAGAGATGAAGTGGTCAAATTGTTGATGTGGGAAATTGGAAAATCCCTGCCGGACTCCCAAAAAGAATTTGATAGAACTGTTGAGTATATAGAAGATACTATTGAAGATTATAAGCAACTAGATCGTGATGCAGCTAAATTCACCAAACATGATGGCGTATACGCACATATTAAAAGAGGACCGTTAGGGGTCGTACTTTGTTTAGGGCCTTATAATTATCCATTGAACGAAACTTTTGCATTGTTGATTCCTGCGATTATAATGGGGAACACAACCATTTTCAAGCCTGCAAAACATGGAGTTCTTTTAATTACACCGCTTCTAGAGGCATTTCAAACCAGTTTTCCTAAAGGTGTGGTCAATGTTCTTTTTGGTCGTGGTAGAACGGTTGCTGCCCCAATTATGCAAACAGGTAAGGTAGATGTTTTGGCTTTGATCGGTAATAGTAAATCTGCCAATGCCTTACAGGATCAACATCCTAAAAGTAATAGATTACGTTTGGTGCTAGGTTTAGAAGCAAAAAATCCTGCTATAATTTTACCTGATGCGGACTTGGATCTAACCATCAATGAATGTTTGGCAGGAACCTTATCTTTTAACGGTCAGCGTTGTACCGCATTGAAAGTGGTCTATGTTCATGAAGAAATTAGAGCCAAATTCAACGAACGATTTGCTAAAAGAGTAGATGAATTAAAATTTGGAAATCCTTGGGAAGATGGTGTAAAACTTACTCCGTTACCAGAACCGGATAAAGCTGCCTATATACAGGGATTAATTGACGATGCACTTTCTAAAGGAGCCAAAATTATCAATAAAAAAGGAGGCAAACATTTTGATAATTACATTTGGCCTGCTGTGCTTTATCCTGTAACTAAAGATATGCGCGTGTATCAAGAAGAGCAATTTGGACCTATTATTCCTATTGTTCCTTTTACTGATATTGAAGAACCTTTAGATGATATGGCAGAGAGTAATTATGGACAACAAGTGAGTTTGTTCGGGAAAGATGTTTATGCACTTTCTCCTTTAATTGATACGCTGGTAAACCTGGTATGTCGTGTTAATTTAAACAGTTCGTGCCAGAGAGGACCAGATGTTTATCCGTTTACCGGTAGAAAAGATTCTGCACAGGCAACCTTAAGTGTGCATGATGCTTTGCGTTCTTTCTCTATACGTACGTTCGTGGCTTTTAAGGATAATGAATTGAATACAGAAATAGTGGAACATTTACTGGAAGCCAAGCTATCCAATTTTGTAAGTACAGATTATATATTATAAAAAGTTTATAAGTAAAACATTGAAAAAAAACCTCTCCTAATTAGGGGAGGTTTCTTTTTTACAATTGGCACTGATTGCTTGTGCTCTTTCTAATCCTGAATATGGATAATAAGGTATGTTTTGTTCTTCTTCATTAAATAAGGCTATGGCGCGATCTATATCCTTGCAATATGGTGCGGTAGATTTGCCAAAGAACCTTGCTGAGCCCATGTCCCATTCCGTCTTGCTTAATAGTACCCTTGGGTTGTTGGGAGCAATGCTTAATGCTTTTTGATAGATGGCGGCATTCTCACCGGATAAGGTCATTCCGTACTTTGCTCCGTCAAAAGCAATATAGGCTGTATTCAATAATGCATAAGTTATCATGATTTCTGGATTGTTCTCTGATATTTCAGAAGCTTTGTCCAAGAATGTTTTTGCCCTGGTTAGTTTAGCGGTTAACAACGCTTCATCTTTCAATCCAAAACTGCTTGTAATTTCAATTAAACCAGCATAATAAGCCGGTAGCCAATTACCGGTTTCTGCAGCGGATATTCTTTCAAAAAGTTGTGATGCCTTTGTACTCTTTTGTTGCTCCCATAAGGCAAAAGCCTGGTTCATTCCTTTTTCATACGAAGTTTGTGCGGTAATGTTGAGGGTGAATACAAATGTGGCAATTAGTAATAAGGTTCTCATAATGTAATTTTTTAAAGGTTTTTTATTGTTGTTCAAATATCTTTTTAAATCGTGCTTCTTAATAAAATTGATGACCCAGTTGTTGATTTTTGGTCTTGAATTGTAAGATTTACAAATTGTCTAACTGATTGTCGTTTTTGTTTTTGCTGATGGTCCAAAAGAAGCCAATGAAAAAGAAGCGATCTGCTGCAGGTGTAATGGTTCTTCTGTCAAATATGCCTTCGGTATTTGGTTGATCGGCATATTGATAGCCATTTACATTTTTAGTGCCTAAGACGTTACTAACGGACAGGTACAATATCTTTTGCGGACTTATTAAATACGCGTAATTAAGATTTAACGAATTAAAGCTTTTGGCTTGCTCCGTTAAAAAACCTCCTTTATTAGGGTCGGTGTAATTACGACCGGAAGCATAATTATAACTAAACCCGATCTGGCTCTTCCAGTTTTCTACCCATCGTTTTACCACTAATGAGGCATTGTGTTTACTGGCAAAGTTTGGGGTAGCGGTGGTAGGGTAATTTTGGTAGTTCCTTTCGGTGTCCAGATAGGAATAAGACATCCAGTATTCAGTATTTTTTATAGTTTTATTATCCCTCCAAAAAATATCGAGTCCCTTTGCATAACCATTACCGGTATTGTCATAGATTGATGTAGGTAAAGTAAAATCGGTATTGTACTTCACCAAATTACCATAGTCTTTGTAGTAAGCCTCAGCCCTAAATATTTGTTTGTTTTTTACATATTGATAGTTGGCTATATAATGGGTAGTCTTTTCTGCTGTAAAATCAGTGTTGAATTTTAGATAGTCATTCTTAGGGTTTTGAAAAAACTCACCATACGCTAGTGAAAACTGAGAGTTTGATCCAGATTTATAAGCTAGCGACAATCTTGGCGAAAGATTGAATTCTCCTAACAACTGCGAGTATTCTCCTCTTATCCCTATTTTGGTAGCGAAGTTTTTAGAGAAGAAAATATCGGTCTCTGCAAAACTGCTTAAAATATTATTGTCAAAACCATAGGTGTTCTCAAAATTAGGGTCTGTGTAGTTTTCTTTAAAATTGGTAATGAAATATTCGGCGCCAAAATTTAATTTGTATCTACTTGAAAAATACTTTTTCAAAGCAATTTTTAAATGAGCGGAATTTTCAATGTCTTCAATCTCACTAGTATTAATCTTTATTTCTGATCGGTCGTTTGCAAAACTAATACCTGTTTGTATGCTCCAATCCTTTTCCATAAAATCTAGATAGGAAGTATTTATGTAAAGGTTTTTATTGTTTAAACCAAAACGTACACCGTTAACTTCATTAATATCTTCTTGTGTTAGATCAAAGTCCACCGTACTGTATGCACCATATATTTTTAAAAGTCCGTCGTTATTGAATTTATATCTATACACCGCTTCACCGCCAAATGATTCTACGGGTTTATGCCATTCATTATTATCAGGATATAGTTTTTGATACGGGGTTAAGTTTATGTAGTTAGCATTTACGCTTAAAGAACTTTTATCCCAAATTTGGGTATTACCAAGTCCAAGACCAACGCTCATGATTGATATATCTGTTTTTTCCTCTTTTGGTTCATTAACGCTATTCAATAATAAAACACTGGATAATGCCTGACCGTACTCTGCCGAGTATCCTCCCGTAGAAAATGTTATTCCTTTAAAAAGAAACGGAGATAACCTTCCTCTCGTGGGAATATTGTTTGCAGAAGGGGAGTAGGGTGTAAATACACGCATGCCATCTACAAAGATTTGTGTTTCATCTGCATCGCCCCCTCTAACGAATAATCTACCATCTTCCGCAACATTTGAAGTTCCTGGTAATGTCTGTAATGCTCCAACAAAATCTCCAAGGGCGCCGGCGGTGGTTACAATATCCAAAGGTTTTAATGCGGTAACTTTTGCATTATCACCAGCATTAAATGTTCCCGCGTTTACGGTAACCGCATCCAAAGTGTTGACATCATCTTTTAGTGTAATGGAAATATTCTTAAAGTTGATGACATCGGCTGATTTTGAATACGTCTCAAATGAAATTGATGATGCAATTAAGGTTTGTATGCCTTTTGCATCTGTTTCAAAAGTAAAATGTCCCTCATCACTGGTTGCAGTACCATCATAAGTACCTTGTAAATAAACATTTGCTCCTATAATCGGTAGACCTTGCTGGTCAATGACCTTACCTGAAATGGTTGATTGTGCAAATGTGTTGAGATAGAAAAGTGTAAGTAAAGAAAATAATAGCGTCTTCATTTTTGATTTTATTTTTGATTGATGCCACAAATATGTTCCGTATATGGCGTTTTATAGAAATTGATTTTCCCAGTTGTAGATATTTTAGGCTGAACTGTAAATATGATCTGAAAAGAAATATTTCGTTAGGGTAATTATTTACATAAATGTGGTAATTCATATGATTTGTTGCCGACAAATGGGTTCTAACTTTGTCCTTTTAATTAATCACTCTTATCTATTTGTTATAGAGTGAATATAAAATTGAAGATTATGGAAGCATTAAAATCAAATAAGCGGGCATTGTTCGCTTTGGCCATTGGAGGTTTTGGAATTGGACTTACCGAGTTTGTAATCATGGGAATTTTAACCGAAGTATCTGGTTCTTTGGGAATAACCATTCCTCAGGCGGGTCATTTTATTGCCGCGTATGCATTGGGTGTTGTAGTAGGGGCTCCATTGTTAACAGGATTAGGGGCCAAATTAAGTCCTAAGAAAATGTTGTTTCTGTTAATGATTTGGTTTACCGTATTCAATACATTGTCCGGTTTGGCAACTGGGTACAGCAGTTTGTTGTTCTTAAGGTTTTTATCTGGTATACCTCATGGTGCATTCTTTGGTATTGGTGCTGTAGTTGCTACCAAACTGGTAAAAAAAGGAAAAGCGGCACAGGCAATTTCCATAATGTTTTCTGGGCTTACAGTAGCTAATGTTATAGGTGTGCCCATTGGAACCTATTTAGGACAACAGTTCAGTTGGAGTGTTTCTTTTTACTTGGTTGGTTTTGTTGGTTTGCTGGCATTGGGAAGTATTTACTTATGGATGCCAAAAATTGAAGTTGATGAACAAGAAGAAAAAGTTACCGTTAAACAGGGGCTGAAAAATACAGAATTATGGGCGTTGATTGCTTTGACTACTATAGGAACTGGTGGGTTCTTTGCTTGGTATAGTTATGTAGCGCCATTAATAACAGAGGTAGCTGGTTTGCCAAATCATTTTGTTGGATATGCAATGATGTTGGCCGGGCTAGGTATGGTTGCTGGAAATTTTTTAGGAGCAAAAATGGCGGAGTGGTTTTCTCCTTTAAGGGCTGTTATAATTAGTTTATCTATTATGTGTGGTATTTTATTGATTAATATGATGGTAGCAACCAATCCTTATTTGTTAATGGTATTGACCTTTGTAATAGGTGCAATATCCTTTACAGTTGCCACACCAATACAAATGGCTATCATAAACACATCTAAAGGTTCAGAAATGTTGGGTTCTTCTATGAACCAAAGTGCCTTTAATATGGGTAATGCTTCAGGAGCATATTTAGCGGGACTTCCTATGGCATTTGGCTATGGTATATTATATTCAAGTTTGGTAGGTGCAATGCTTGCCTTCTCTGGTGTTATGATTGCAGTGGCCATTTATATTGTTAGAAAGAGAAGAGCTGTTAAATATAGAAAAATGGCAATAAGTTGTTAGTACATAAATAGCATAATAAAAAAAGGAACTTATTTTAAGTTCCTTTTTTTATATCCATCCTATACAGAATCTATATATTTTCTTTAACGTTACTGGTTAATATTTCAGATATAGTATTGTATAGTTCATTTGGATTAAATGGCTTACAGATCAAACCATTCATTCCGTGACTAAAAAGGTCTTTTTTTATGGTTTCTCCAGTAGAAGCGGATAGTGCATATATGGGTATAGTCTGATTGTGGATGCTTTCTGAGGCTCTTATGGCCAAACTGGCATCATAACCGTTCATGACCGGCATTTGTAAATCCATAAGAATAAGGTCATACTCTTTTATAAATGCATGCTGTACGGCTAGTTGACCGTTTATTGCCACATCATAGTCTACTCCCCATTTCTTTAGGAATTTTTCAATTAAGAAAATATTGATCTTATTATCCTCAACAACCAATATTTTTGAGCCTTTTATTCTATCGACATCTTCATGCTCAATTGTACCTAAGGCAGAATTGTTTTCCTCTTGGAGAATGGAAGCTATTGGGTTTCCTTTTCTAAAATCTAACTCAAAACTAAAACATGAGCCCACATTTGGGGTACTTTCCACTTTAATAGATGTACCCATGAGCTGCAATAACCGTTGGCAAATTGCCAGACCTAATCCTGTACCTCCATATAATCTTGTAGTACTTACATGTGCTTGCGCAAAGGATTCAAAAATCTTATCTATTTTATCTCTTTCAATACCAATACCCGTATCCTGTACGGAAAATAGAAGTTTAGTATTGTTTTCGGTTTCCATGAGCACTTCAACCTGTAATGAAACAACTCCTTGCTCTGTAAATTTTATGGCATTGCTCACTAAATTGGTCAAGATTTGTGATAAACGGGTACTATCACCAACAAGGGTATCTTGGAAAAGGGCATCTTTTTTAATTTGAAATGAAATACCTTTTTTGGTAGCCTTGTTCGTAAAAATACTTTGTACCGTATTCAATACCTGTTTTAGGCTAAAGTTTGTTTTTTCCAATTCTAAGGACCCAGCCGCTATTTTATCATAGTCTAGGATATCGTTAACAACTCCTAATAAGTGTTCAGATGAATACTTAAGTGTACTAAGATTCTCAATTTGTTCTGGTTTAGGATTCTCTATAAGCAATAAATGGGCTATTCCTATAACGGCATTTAGTGGTGTACGGATTTCATGGGACATGGTGGACAAGAATTCACTTTTTGCCTTATTGGCCTTTATTTCTTTTTCCCTTGCCTTGATCAACTCAAGCTCCGTTAACTTTAGATTGGTGATGTTGACAATGGTACCAATATACCCTTCTACCTTACCTGTTGTGGATTTTATCCCTTTAATGGTAAATTCTAGCCAAATTCTACTTCCGTTTTTGTCTAGGGATTCTAAGGTTTTATTAAATGTGTTTTCCTCCGGGTTATTTAGGTTTAATAAATTGGAGTAGGGTTGGCCGTCTACGTTCTTTAAACAATCACCAATAGATTTGCCAATACAATCTTTTACAAGTATGCCCGTAATCTCTTCCCATGCAGAGTTTAAATAGGACCATCGTCCAGAGAGGTCTATTTCAAATATTACATCTTTTATGTTACTTGCTACTTTAGTTAGTTGACTGGTAACTTCCTCAACATTGTTCTTTAATTGCAAATTTCTTAAGTACAGCTCTTTGGAACTTTCTTCAAGAATGGTTTCTGCATGTTGCATGTCTTCGTCCATTACTATATAGCTTTTATTAACCATATCTAGTAATGGTACAATTTTATCCAAATCTCTTTCATCAAGATTTAGTTCACGTAATTGTCTTTTTAATCTTCTATGGTACTTCATGATTCAGAAAATGTCGTGACGCACATGGTCAAGTTATGTAATGATGTTTTTGGATTTTCAACAAAGGGCGATATTTCGCCATAAGAATAAAACCCTACAGACTTTGTAGTTGACGGAAATTGTTGAACAACGGCTTCAACTTCTTCTTTAGCCAAATTGCCCAAAACTTTTCGTCTTCCTGCACAACTAATAAGTATGGCCAATTCATGCCCATAGTCCTTTTTTTGTGCGATGGCCTTTGCAGCATTTTCAGCTCCAATAATTAACCGATCTACATTGGCCTTCATAATTCTAACATAGGAACCCTCAGGAATTTCTTCGGCCATAATCAAACTTTTTTTGGATTCGTCAATGGCCAATAATGCTCTAATTACGGGATTGGAATGTTCTTGGTTCCTTATTTTTATGGGGTGTCTAAAACCATATTGATTTATATCCGTCAAGATGTTTGGATCTACTACAGATTTGTAAAAGTCCAGGGCAGGAAGCCCATCAATTTCCAATACGTGGTTCTTATCTGACTTGGTTACCAGGCTTTCTACTCCATAACTGTCCCAGCCGCCTTGGGCATTATAATTAACCTGCAAACTACTGCCATACATAGCCAAGGCAATAACCCGGTTTGATTTTAACTGACCTTTATCAATAATATAGTTGGTTCCAATATAAGACTCCCTACCTGCCAAGCCACCTGTGACACTGACATGTGATTTTAATTGGGAATTAATACCCTTTAATAAGTTTGATGCATGTAAGGTTTGTACATCTGATATAAGAAAAAGATGCTTTAAATCTTCTTGATCCATATCTTGAACAAAGGATGCACCAATATCATAATAGTTGTGTATATCTGTGGGTAGGTCCTTACCGTATAGTTTTACCTTAGTATCGCTAAATTTAACTGCGGATAGAATAATACTACCATCCATGACATCCTGATCTATAATTTCACCGGCAGTAGTACCCCCTATTACAAGGGTATGCGTATACTTTATTTGTAAACTATTTATGGCCTGGTGTATATCTTTATACTTCAAGGAAGCAAATAGGAAAATTACATCTGGCTCAAAATCTATTGAAAGCGCATCTATTTGCGCCTGTGACGTAATATTGTGATGAAATACCTTCATAAATTGTAAGAAAATGACTACAATATTTATAACGTTAAATTTATTGAAATAATATATAAGCCATCACTTTTTTTAATTGAAATGTGTAATTTTTATAAAAAAGTAAGTTTCAATAAGTAAATAAATAACACTACTTTATAAAAAATTCCTCTTTATTTTTTATACGTAATTACTTCATTATTAAACTTGTAAGAATTACACTTAAAAGCCTATAATTACTTATGTTTTGATGAAAAACGACCGGTAAATATTTAGAAAAAGAATGTGTTAAATATTCAAATTAACATATTTCATCGTACTTAAATCTAATTTTTCACGTTTTAAAAGAACCAAATCTTAACAATCGTGAAACATTCCAAAATCCTATTAGGCGGGCTATCGGCCGTTTTAGTTATTATGCTTTTGAGCTCTTCGTCGGTTCAGCCAACTACTACAAAATCATTTATCCCTGTGGATAAATCCATTAAAACCTTGGCCAAGAAACGCGAAATTGAATTGTATACCTTCAAAAAAAATGCTCTTCACCAAGCACTTAGAAATTATTTTGAGGATGCTATAAAAGCCGGAGATATTGTTGGAGCTGGTGTTAGTATAGTAAAAGGAGATTCTATTATTATATCTGAAGGTTTTGGAAAACGAAAGATCAATGACTCTAAAAAAGTGGATGGGGAAACCATCTTTAGACTAGGTTCCATATCAAAAGGATTTACCGGGGTTTTAGCGGCAAATTTGGAAAGTGAAGGACAATTACGATTATCTGATAGAATAACTACTTATCTACCAGACTTCCAGTTTGGGAATTATCAAAATACTCAAAAAATAAAAGTTGCCCATTTACTTTCGCATACATCCGGTACACCATATCATAGTTATACAGATTTGGTTGAAGCTGGCTTATCCATATCCGCTATCAGTGAAAAATTCGATAATGTTACTCCTATTAGTGAACCTGGTTTACAATATAGTTATCAGAATGCGATGTTCTCTGTCTCTCAAGAGGTAATGCTGAAAGCAACAGGAAAAAATATTCAAACCTTATTAACCGATAGGTTCTTTAAACCACTGGGTATGAATGCTGTTTCTATGGATCATGAAACTTTAATGAATACAGATAATATTGCATTTCCACACATTAAAAGAAGAAATGGTTGGAAATCAATGTTACCTAAAAATAATTACTACAATGCTATTGCTGCTGGTGGTATTAATGCGAATTCTAATGACATGGCCAAGTGGATGCGGTTTTTGTTGGGCCATAATCCCAATGTGATGTCCAAAGATGAACTTGTACCAGTGTTTGAACCTTTTATAGAATTAAAAGGTCATAGTAAATATTATCAAAGGTGGCCAGGACATGTAAAGTCGGCCTATGGATTGGGTTGGAGAATTCACTCTGTAAAGGAAAATGAAGATGCACCAGAAGAAACAATCTGGCATCATGGAGGTAGTGTAAATAATTATAGAAATGAGATTGCCCTTTTTCCAGATTCAGATTTGGGCATTTGTGTTTTAATCAACGGTTCATCTAAACTGGTCAAAACTGTTGTACCAGATTTAAGGGCAATTGTAAAAAATATATATGAGCAAAAAATTGAAACTGCTTCCAGTATATAAGAAATCAGCTTACAATTTTTGGAATAAAAAAAGTCCCTTTAATCATTGATCAAAGGGACTTTTAATTGAAATAATAGCCTTTAAATGTTACTGGCCAGCCAATTGCCAACTTCACTTGTTTTATAGCTTTTTCCACCATCGGCAAGGTCTTCGGTTACGTAACCTTCTGCTAATGATTTGTTTACTACTCTTCTAATTTCTTCAGCTTCATTGGTTAAGTCTAAATCCTCAAAAAGCATAGCAGCAGAAAGTACTGTCGCCAAAGGATTAGCAATATCTTTACCTGCCGCTTGCGGGTATGAACCATGTATTGGCTCATATAAAGATACTTTGCTACCTACAGATGAAGAAGGCATAAGCCCCATTGAACCTGCTATTACAGAAGCTTCATCGGTTAAAATATCACCGAATAAGTTTGCTGTGATGATTACATCATAACCTTTTGGCCATTGAATTAATCGCATGGCAACTGCATCAATAAACTCATAAGTTACCTCTACTTCAGGGTATTCTTTTTCTAAACCTTGTACGGTTTCTCTCCACAGTCTAGATGATTCCAATACATTTGCTTTATCAACGCAACATAGTTTTTTAGAACGCTTCATGGCCATGTCAAATCCTTTTCTTGCCAAGCGCTCTATTTCAAAACGTTGGTAGGTCATGGTGTCAAATGCAGTATTGCCGTCATCTTTTCTTCCGCGTTCTCCAAAATAAACTCCTCCGGTCAATTCTCTCAAAATGATAAGATCGGTTCCTTCAATACGATCTCTTTTTAATGGAGATTTATCTATTAAAGAAGGAAAGGTAAAGGTTGGTCTTACATTAGCGAACAAACCTAATTTTTGTCTCATTTTTAATAATCCCTGTTCTGGACGAACTTTTGCTGAAGGATCATTGTCAAAACGTGGGTGACCTATAGCACCAAATAAAACTGCATCTGCATTGGCGCAAACGTCATGCGTTTCATCTGGGTAAGGTTCACCAACAGCGTCTATAGCTGCCGCTCCCGTTAGTGCAGGTTTCCAGGTAATATCGTGCTCATATTTTTTAGCAATGGCATCACATACCTTTACTGCTTGATCAATAACTTCAGGACCGATACCATCACCGGCCAATAAGGCAATATTTAATTTCATGGTTAATCGCTTTTTCGCTTTTCGCTGTACGCTAAACGTTATACTTTAATCGTATATAGTTTAGGCTATTTATAATTATATCGTATTAATTAAACTATTTAAACTTCTTCTTACTTTATTTACTTTATCATGAATGCTTAAAAACTCTTTATTAATAATATAGTCAAGGTCTTTTGCTAATATTGTAAAATACTCTAATTCACTTGCCGAGCCTTGAGCTATAATTAAAAATCTTTTGAATTCAGCATCAGATTCCCTTCCGCACCCTTCAGCTATATTTGCTGGTATGGATGATGAAGCTCTTCTCATTTGACTTGTTAATCCAAAATTTTCATCGTTTGGGAAGTTTTTTGTCAATTTATACGTTTCTAAAGTAATTTCATGACCTAATTCCCAAACTTTATATTTTTTATAATCTCTCATTTTTGGCATTTAGCGCCTAGCGAACAACGTCAAGCGCTTTGTGCTATATTATATTCAACATCTTCTCTGTCGCTTTTATGGCACTAACCGTTTGGTCAGAATCTAACCCTCTTGAGGTAAATTCTTTACCGTCTAATTCCCAAGTGATGACTGTTTCACATAAAGCATCAGATGTACTGCCAGGTGGTATTCTTACAGCATAATCCGTAAGTTTTGGCAAGGCAATCTTCTTGGCAATATACACTTTTTTAAGGGCGTTCATAAAAGCATCATACTGTCCGTCTCCTTGTGCATGCGCTTCTATAACTTTTCCGTCAATTTCAACGGAAAGGGTAGTGGAAGGCATTAAACCTTTTGCATGTGTAAGTACATAAGATTTTATAAATACCTTTTGTTTATAATCGGCAGTATCTAAAACATCGGAAATAATAAATGGAAGGTCATCTTTTGTAACCCGCTCTTTTTTATCTCCTAATTCTATAATTCTGGCAGTAACCTTTTTAAGCTCTTCATCATTTAATGTTAAGCCAAGTTCCTGTAAATTTTTCTGAATATTGGCTTTGCCGGACATTTTACCTAAAGCATACTTTCGTTTTCTTCCAAAACGTTCGGGCATTAGGTCGCTAAAATACAGGTTGTTTTTGCTGTCACCATCGGCATGTATTCCTGCTGTTTGGGTAAATACATTATCACCAACAATTGGTTTGTTTGCAGGTATGGTAAACCCAGTAAAGGCAGAAACCAATTTACTTACCTTATATAATGAGGTTTCATTTACTTGAATTTCAACCTCTGGTAAAAAATCATTGATAACGGCTATGGCGCTTGCCATAGGGGCATTACCAGCTCTTTCTCCCATTCCGTTTACTGTTAGGTGAAGACCATGGCAACCCGCTTTTACCGCTTCCATAATATTTGCAACACCAAGATCATAATCATTGTGACCATGAAAATCAAAATGTAACTTCGGAAATTTTTGAATGATTTCAGTTAAAAAGGCATAGGTTTCTGTGTGCGTAAGAATACCTAATGTATCTGGCAATAAAATTCTTTTTACGTTTTGGGTAGAAAGGAATTCTAAAAATTCAAAAACATATGCTTTGGAATTTCGCATGCCGTTACTCCAGTCCTCTAAATAGATATTATTGATAATACCTCTTTCAGTAGCTTGCTTAAAAATTTCGGCTATTTCTGCAAAATGTTGTTCTGGAGTTTTCTTTAACTGATACTTTAAATGGTTGAGAGAACCTTTGGTTAATAAATTTTGTGAAACGGCACCAGAAGTTTTCATCCAATCCAAAGAAACGCCACCGTCAACAAAAGTTAATACTTCTACACGTTCCAAGAATCCTTTTTCAGCGGCCCACTCGGTAATTTTTTGAACAGCTTCTAGTTCACCATCAGAAACACGAGCCGAGGCAACCTCAATACGGTCTACTTTTAGCTCTTCTAAAAGTAACTTTGCCAAGGTCAGTTTTTCCGATGCAGAAAAGGATACTCCAGAGGTTTGTTCACCATCCCTCAGGGTGGTATCCATAATTTCTAACTTTCTTTTTTTCATGTGTTCTAATTGCCGCTCCCTTTGTAATTAGAAACGGCAAATGGTTAGTTAACGTAAATGCTGTTGATAATACATTGTTGTAAAGATTACAACGGTGTGTTTTCTGCAAATGTTTCAATATCCTTTTTGATGTTCAATAGGTAATCAATATCATCGAAACCGTTAAGCATATTGTTTTTCTTGTAATCGTTAATGTCAAAAAATTCACTTTCACCGGTAGGTAATAAGGTTATCTTTTGCTCTGGAAGATTAATTTCCAATTCTGTAGATGGGTCGGCTTCTACGGCATCAAAGATTTTCTGTAAGAAATCTGCACTAACCTGCACTGGTAGCACACCAATGTTTAAACAGTTTCCTCTAAAGATATCTGCAAAAAAACTAGATACTACACATCTAAATCCGTAATCATAAACTGCCCATGCAGCATGCTCACGAGAAGATCCTGATCCAAAGTTTTTACCACCTACCAAGATTTTTCCGCTGAATTTATCTTGATTCAAAACAAAATCTTCTTTTAAAGTATTGTCTTGATTATAACGCCAGTCTCTAAAAAGGTTGTCACCGAAACCTACACGTTCTGTAGCCTTTAAAAATCGAGCAGGAATTATTTGATCCGTATCTACGTTTTCAATAGGTAATGGTACTGCCGTTGAAGTTAATATGTTGAATTTATCGTATGCCATTTTTTATAGCTTTTTGCTTCTGGCGATTAGCCATTAGCTTGTATTATTATAATTGTTACTGTGCTAAAAGCCAATAGCTATTAGCGAAAGGCAAACTTGTTACACAAGTTCTACCATTAATTCTCTTGGATCTGTTACTTTACCGGTTACGGCAGCGGCAGCAGCAACTAGCGGACTGGCCAATAATGTTCTAGACCCAGGGCCTTGTCTACCTTCAAAGTTTCTGTTCGATGTACTAACCGCTAATTTTCCAGCAGGTACTTTATCATCGTTCATTGCTAAACAAGCTGAACAACCTGGCTCACGTAGTTCAAATCCAGATTCAGTTAAAATATCAAGAATACCTTCTTCTTTAATAGCAGTTTCAACCTTGTGCGATCCAGGAACCAACCAAGCTGTAACATTATCTGCTTTTTTTCTACCCTTTACAATAGAGGCAAATGCTCTAAAATCTTCTATACGACCGTTGGTGCAGCTTCCTAAGAAAACAAAATCAATTGGTTTGCCCATCATGCTTTCACCTTCATTGAAGTCCATATATTTCAATGATTTTTGGTAGGTAGTAGCACCACCTTGTACGGCATTGGCCATAGGAATATCATTTGAGATTCCCATACCCATACCTGGATTGGTACCATAGGTAATCATAGGTTCTATTAATGAACCGTCAAAAGTTAATTCTTTATCGAAAACGGCATCCTCATCGGTATATAACGTTTCCCAATATGCCATTGCTTTGTCCCAATCAGCACCTTTAGGAGTAAACTCACGACCTTTTACATATTCAAATGTTTTTTCATCAGGAGCGATCATACCACCACGGGCACCCATTTCTATACTTAGGTTACAAACGGTCATACGACCTTCCATACTCATTTCCCTGAAAATTTCACCGGCGTATTCCACAAAATATCCGGTTGCACCAGAAGTAGTCAATTGAGAAATAATGAACAAGGCAACATCTTTAGGAGTTACCCCTTTGCTCATTTTGCCGTTAATATTAATACGCATTCTTTTTGGTTTTGGCTGCATTATGCATTGTGTAGCCAATACCATTTCAACTTCAGAAGTACCAATACCAAAAGCTATTGCTCCAAAAGCACCATGTGTAGAGGTATGTGAATCTCCACATACTATGGTAGCACCTGGCTGTGTAATACCATACTCAGGACCAACAACGTGCACAATACCATTTTTTGCATGCCCTAACCCCCAATAAGAAATACCATATTCATTAGCATTTTCTTCTAACATTTTTAATTGGTTTGCAGAAAGTGGATCTGCTACCGGTAAATGTTGATTAATAGTAGGGGTATTATGGTCAGCCGTTGCAAAAGTTTTCTCAGGATGCATTACAGGAATATTTCTATTCTTGATGCCTAGGAAAGCAACAGGGCTGGTTACTTCGTGTACCATATGTCTGTCAATGAACAGTACATCTGGACCATCTTGTATTTTATGTACTACGTGGGAATCCCACACTTTGTCAAATAATGTTTTTGTTGCGCTCATATGCTATTTAATCTAAGTACACAAATCTATTAAAACCAAGGGTTTTTTGGAAATTAACGTGCTTGTAAATTACGATGTTCAACGAATAAGTTGTTATATTTTATGGATTGAATAAGTTGTTAAATACACTACATTGTATTTATTTACTTTTCGTCTAAAGTTTTTTTGTAATTAAGGATTATGGTTTTCTTTGTAAAAACCAAGAATAGCTTAACCGAAATTTATATTCATGAAATATCTATTGTTATTATCAATTAGCTTTTTATTTTTCTCTTGTAATAAGCAGTCATTTAATGATATAAGTGAAAATTCGAATAAATATAAAGTTATAGGAAAAGCTTTTGATGAAAACGGTAATTTTACTTCAGATATTTTTTATTATGATAACCTTAGTTTAGAGGTTGATCAACTCTCTTCGATTAAAGTAAGAACTCAAAATTATTCTCAAATTTCTTATAATGCTTTTTATGCTGATATAAATGGTATTACAGGCCGTGGTCACAATTTTGATACAGGTAGAACTCATGTTTATCATGAAAATTTTAATAAAGAAAGCGCTAAAACTAATATTGAGATAGCCATTGAGGGCTATCTACACTATAGTTTTCATATGAATGAAAAGATATATGCTTTTTATCAAGAAGACTTTGTACAGGGCGAAATTGGAACTAAGTTCCAGTTGCTAATTTTTGATATTAATACCCAAGAAAAAAAATCGATTCAAATTGGAGTTTTTAATAAAATAAGAGAGAATTATGTTCGGTTAGTCCCTATTAATAATCAATTATATATTTATTTAAGTCAAAATGCAATTGAAGAAAACCCTCAAAATTATTTGATACTTTTTGATTTAAAAAAGGAAGAAATTATAGAAACTAGAGATAATTTTAAATTTGATAACTATGCTGTCGTAGCGGATGATACAGGTAATTGTTATTTATTGGGTATTAAATCCGTTTACAAGTATGAATTTAATTTAAAGACAATGACAGACTTTGGGCCTATTGGTAATGGGTTTTTTCAATTTAACTATTATCTAGATCCTTCAAATCCAATGTCAATTTCCGATGATAAATTATACTTTGGAACTGTAGGTGGATTTCCTGGTTCTGGAGCAACTTATCCAGCAATTTTAGATTTAAATACGGGAGATTTTAAGGTGATTGATATTTTTGAAGATGAAACCCAATTCGAAGATGACGAATTCCCTTGGAATCCTCATGCACAAAGTTTTACTGTGGATTATGAAAATAAGGTTTTTTTAATTGGTGCTCATAGCAGTCGAATTGGAATGCCTTATAAATCTCAGGGTATCTTTACAGTAGATTTTGATGGGAATGTTTTGAGTAAGGAAAAAACCCCTGTTGTGCCATTTCAGATTATCAACTAATATATGTCCAGATATTCTTGTGCTTCACTAACTGGGCATACATATGTCTAATAATTAGATTTTCTGGCTTGCTTAAAGTTGGATCTTCTTTTAGAAGCTGTAATGCAT
Organism: Maribacter sp. LLG6340-A2; assembly: GCF_045057105.1. Taxonomy (GTDB): domain Bacteria; phylum Bacteroidota; class Bacteroidia; order Flavobacteriales; family Flavobacteriaceae; genus Maribacter. The sequence continues at coordinate 3,737,118 of NZ_CP159332.1, forward strand.
AGAAGCGAGCAGATTTTAGAATATCATTATCCTTAACGATATCCGCTATTTTTAGATTTAGGAGTCCACTTTGTTGGGTTCCCATGATATCTCCGGGTCCACGGAGCTTAAGGTCTACTTCGGCAATTTCAAAGCCGTCATTGGTAGCCACCATAGTTTCCAGTCTGGTTTTGGAATCATTGGATAATTTATGACCGGTCATTAGAATACAATAACTCTGGTCTGCACCACGACCAACACGCCCACGCAATTGGTGTAATTGCGACAAACCAAAGCGTTCTGCACTTTCAATAATCATTACAGAGGCATTGGGTACATTTACCCCAACTTCAATAACGGTAGTGGCAACCATAATTTGAGTATCGCCCTTTACAAAACGCTCCATTTCATAGTCTTTATCCGCCGGTTTCATTTGCCCGTGAACTATGGAAATTTGGTATTTTGGTTGAGGAAAATCGCGAGCAATACTCTCATAACCATCCATAAGGTCTTTGTAATCCATTGCTTCAGATTCTTGAATCAATGGGTATACCACATAAACTTGTCGCCCTTTTTCAATCTCATCACGTATAAAACGAAAAACCTTTAATCGGTTGGCATCATAACGGTGAACAGTTTTTATAGGTTTACGCCCGGGGGGCAATTCGTCAATTACCGAGATATCCAGATCACCATATAAGCTCATGGCCAACGTTCTTGGTATAGGTGTTGCCGTCATGACCAATATGTGTGGAGGAAACTCATTCTTATGCCACAATTTAGAACGTTGTGCTACTCCAAAACGATGTTGCTCATCGATAATGGCCATGCCTAAATTCTTGTACTTAACTTTGTCTTCTAACAACGCATGAGTGCCTATGAGGATATTTAGTTCGCCGCTTTCTAGCTGTTCGTGAATTGGTTTACGAGCAGATTTTTTAACAGATCCAGTAAGTAATGCACATGTTATTTCTGTACCTTCCAACAGTTCTGAAATGCCTTGAAAATGCTGATTGGCAAGGATTTCTGTGGGTGCCATAAGACAGGCCTGAAAACCATTATCTATTGCCAATAGCATGGTCATTACGGCAACAATAGTTTTTCCAGACCCTACATCGCCCTGTAATAAACGGTTCATTTGCGCGTTACTGCCCAGATCGGCCCGTATTTCTTTTATTACCCGTTTTTGAGCACCAGTAAGTTCAAATGGTAATTTATTATTGTAGAAATCCTTAAAGTATTCGCCAACTTCAAGAAACGGGAAGCCTTTTATTTTTTTCTTTCTGGAAACATTTTTTCCGATAAGTTGTAGTTGAATATAAAAAAGTTCTTCAAATTTTAATCGCCATTGGGCTTTTGCTAATAATTCCTGATTTTTTGGGAAGTGAATATTGAACATAGATTCACTCTTGTTCAGCAATTTTAATTCATTTATTAATTTGTCAGAAAGGCTTTCATCAAACTTACCTTTGATTTCTATAAAAAGTTGTTGCATCAGTTTGCTGATGACCTTATTGGTAATTCCTTTATTGCTCAACTTTTCTGTAGAAGGGTATACCGGTTGCATGTACACTTTTGTGCCTTGTTCGTGTTCTTTTAAAAGCTCCATTTCTGGATGCGGCATAGAAAACGTACCGTTATACCAATTGCATTTTCCAAAGATAACGTAAGGTTCGTTTAGTTTTAGATTTTCGCGAATCCATTTTTGGCCCCTAAACCATACCAGTTCTATTTCTCCCGTATCATCCTTAAAACGGGCTACTAGGCGTGTTCCCCTCTTTTGCTCAACCGTTTTAATATGAACTATTTTGCCAATAATCTGCACATCGGCATTGCTGCGCTGTAACTGACCAATTTTATAATATTGGGTTTTGTCTATGTATCTATTGGGAAAAAGATTTAAAAGATCCTGGAAAGTGGATACCCCAATTTCCGATGCTAAAATTTCTGCCCTGTTAGGCCCAACCCCTTTTAAATATACTATTGGCGTTTGCAGAAAACTGTTGTTCATAACACGAATTTAAATCTAAACACGTTTAACTACAAGTGGCTGCCCATTTTTACTGAAAAGGTGTTTCATTTTACATTTTTTTATATAAGTAAAGCCAAATATATTTACCATATGAAACCTGTTGTACTACTCTTTTTTATCTTCACATTTGCTTCTGGTAAAGCGCAGAACAACACTATTGACTTTGTTAGATTAGCTGCCACCATTACTCCAGATACGGTAACTAAGGAAATTCATGGAAATGTGCTTTATAATTTTTTACAAAGTGATAATACGGATTCTATCTATATTGATGCTAAAAATATTAATGTTTTGGAATTTAGGTTGAACGGAAGAAAACGGGAAGTTTTCAATGACGGAAAAAGAATTGGTTTTCGTGCACCTAAAAAGAATGGTGAGCATAAAGTGCGGTTAGCCTACATGGCACAACCTAAACAAGCCCTATATTTTGTAGGGTTTGATGATTCCATAAAAGGAAACGAGCAGATTTGGACACAAGGACAAGGAAAATATACCAGCCATTGGTTGCCTTCTTTTGATGACATGACAGAGAAGGTAGAGGTAGACCTTACCATTATTTGTGATAAAAACTATGAGGTTGTTGCCAATGGGTCTTTAAAGACCAAGAATCCTATAGATGATAAGATGTCATGGAGTTTTAACATGGAAAACCCTATGAGTAGTTATTTGATCGCCTTTGTCATCGGTCAATATGAGAAAGAAACCTTACGGTCAGAAAGTGGTATTCCCATAGAAAACTACTATTATCCAAAAGATGTATTGAAAGTGGAGCCAACGTACAGGTATACCAAACAAATATTCGATTTTTTGGAAAAAGAAATAGGGGTAGACTACCCTTGGCAAAATTATAAACAAGTACCTGTCCATGATTTCCTTTATGCCGGAATGGAAAATACAGGAGCAACACTTTTTTCTGATGCCTATATTGTGGATAGTGTGGCGGTTAAGGATAAGAATTATTTTAATATTAATGCCCATGAGCTTGCACACCAATGGTTCGGCAATTTGGTAACCGAAGAAAGTGGCGGTCATCATTGGTTACAAGAAGGTTTTGCTACATATTATGCTTATTTGGCAGAACGGGATATTAATGGCGAAAATAACTTTTATTGGAAATACCATGAAACAGCTTTGACCTTAAGAGAACAAGATAATAATGGTTTAGGACAATCATTGCTTGATCCCAAAGCCAATAGTTTAACCTTTTACGAAAAAGGTGCTTGGGCCCTGTTGATGTTAAGGGAAGAATTAGGTGATCAAGCTTTTAAGGAAGGAATAAAATCCTACTTAAATACCTATAGATTTAATAATGCTACCGTAACTAATTTTCTAACAGAGATGGAGGCTGCTAGTGGCAAAAGATTAGATTCTTTTAAGCACGAATGGTTGGTAGAAACTACATTCCCTTATGAGCAGGCTATAGCATTCTTGAGAACTCATAGTAGTGCTATTGACCAATATTATAGTATAAAAGAAACTATTGAATCAACTGAAGCGTATTATAAGGATTCAATTGTGACTTCCTATTGGAATGATACAACATCCATAAATTTAAAGAAACAGTTGATTTTAGATTTTCATTCCAGGATCAGTGATGCAAAGTTAAACGAACTGCTTACTGAAAAAGAGATGATGCCAAGACAAAGTTTAGCTATAGCCAGAGATCCTATTTTTAAGACTTTAAAGCCCTTGTTTGAATCTATGCTAAAAGATGAAAGTTACCTTACTAAAGAAACCGTCTTTTACAAGTTATGGGTAGAATTCCCTGAAGATAGAGTTACCTACTTAAATAGCTTAAAAGATGAAATAGGCATGCCCAACAAAAATATTCGTACACTTTGGTTAGCTTTGGCAATGGTTACACCAAGTTATAATTTGGTAAAGAAATCAGGGTATTTAAATGAGTTGAAAAGTTATACTTCTTCTATATATAATACAGAGGTTAGGCAAAACGCATTTATGTATCTTTCTAACTTAAAGGTGTTGGAGGGTGAAGCTTTGGAGAATTTAATTAAGGCCACGAATCATCATTCTTGGCAATTTAGAAATTTTGCAAGAAGTATTTTGGATGAAGAATTAAAGGATGAAGTCCAACGAAAAAATATAGAATCGCTTTCAAAGAAAATGAATACAAAAGATTTGCAGTACCTTAAGAGAAAAATGAAATAGCATGAGGGCTTTGGTAATTTCTGGTGGTGGTAGTAAAGGGGCTTTTGCCGGTGGGGTGGCCCAGTATCTTATACAGGAAGGGGGTAGAACCTATGACCTTTTTGTGGGGACTTCAACGGGAAGTTTATTAATTTCTCATTTAGCACTGGGTAAATTAGATAAGATAAAGGAAATCTACTCCAATGTAAATCAGGATAGTATTTTTAATAATTGTCCTTTTTTAATTAGAAAAGTACATGGTAATGAAGAAATTTCTATAAACCACTGGAAGGTACTGGGGAACTTTTTAAGGGGAAAAAAAACTTTTGGGGAAAGTGAAAACCTAAGAAAATTAATACGACAGAGTTTAACCGTTGAAGAGTTCAATACTTTAAAAAATGGTCCAAAGGATGTAGTGATAACTGTTTCTAATCTTTCTTTGAACCAAGTAGAATATAAATCTATAAAGGATTGTACCTATGATGAGTATTGTGATTGGATTTGGATTTCAGCCAATTACACACCATTTATGAGCTTGGTTCGTAAAAACGGATGTGAATACGCAGACGGGGGCCTTGGTAGTATTGTACCCATAGAGGAAGCAATAAAACGTGGGGCTACAGAGGTTGATGTAGTTGTTTTGCACACAGAAGTAAACTATTTAAACCGAGTGGCTTCCAGAAATCCGTTTGAGTTGATTACCACCATGATGAGCTTTATTCTTGATCGTATAGAAAATCAGAATATTAGAATAGGGAAACTGGTGGCCAATCAGAAAAATGCAATTATAAACCTATATTATACACCAACAATCTTAACGACCAATTCATTAATTTTTGATAAACAAAAAATGACTTTATGGTGGAAAAGAGGCTATCTATATGCTAAAAATAAAAATGAGGAAACCAATCCTATAGAACCGAACGTTAACGAGTAATACGGTTCATACAAAATCACATCTACCATTTAAGGCAATTACCATAATGCGTTGATCTCTTTTTTGACAAAGGAAAGTGCGGTTGCAGAAGGAGAGGATTTCTCCATGGTTTCATTTAAGATATCTTCCCTTAATTTATCGGCAGAATCTGTTTCGCTCATAGCAGCCTTACGGATCATTTGGATAGTAGCACTCTTTGCGGCCTTTATCACGTTCCAACATTCATCCGTCATATAAATTTGTTGAGAAAGATTATGGTCAAATTCTGTTTCTATACTTTTAATCAATAAGCTTTCATAAGCTGCTTTGTCATTGGAATGTGGTGAAACACGTACGACTAAATTAGGAATAGAAATACGCTCTAAAAACAAGGCCATTCTTTCATACGCCTGTAACCTAACGGGCAAGGTATCCTTTTGTGAATCCTTGTGAAGTAGAAAACGTCTTCTACCTTCTTCATTGTTGGTGTGCATTCTAAAAAAATAAAAGGCAATGGCACCGGTAACGACTGAAGGCAATAAATAGGCGAAAAGTTGAAATATTTGGTCTGAGCTCATTTTTTTTAGCGTTATTTAATAATTAATACCCCTATTTAACGATGAATATCTTCAATTAGTATAAAGGCTCATCGATGAAATGCAAGTATTTAATTTTTAACATCACCTTTTGCCATATCATAGAATGCTTTATAGTCTGGTTCAAATTTAATTTGAACGGATTCCCTTAAACCCCCATCTGCACCAACGGCAGTAATGCGGTCTCCTTGTACACCATATTCTTTTATAAGAATACTGGCAATGGAGGTTGCCTGTTGCAGGGCAAGGTCTAATTCTCCTGTGATATTCAAACTTGCTACCGTAATCATACTTTTAGGGTTGGCTTTTATTAATTTGGCAATATTTTCTAACCAAGTATTAGCTTCTGCGGACACTTTATTTCCCAAGCCATTATCAAAGAAAAAATCTAATTTTTCTGATACGATTACAGTTCCGTTCGTTACGTTTACATTGGCATTTTCGCCTAAGGTTTGTTTGGCGTGTGTTAACGTCATAATTGCGGTAGAATCATTGCTGGCAATTCCATCAACAATTCCTTTTATTTGCTTTTCTTTTCTCTTTAAGGTAGCTAAGGTTTTGGTAATATTCTCAGAATTCTGACTGGAAAGGGTTGCAAAACTATTTAAATTTTTCATTAAGGTAGCATTTGCATCCTGTAATTCCTTTACCTGTACCTGCATTTCTTCCGCGCGTAACAAACCTAACTTTTCATTTCTTTGAGCGGTACTTACAATTCTCTTTATAGAATCTAATTGAAATTTAAGTTCTTGGTTTTGTGCTATGAGCTCACTTTTTTTCTGCGCTTGTAGGGTATTTAATCCTATTAAAAAAAATGCTGAACATATATATAACTTCATCATGGTCTCTTATGCTTTTAATGTGTTGTCCTCAATTTTGCCGCCAAGATACGAACAGTCTTTTAAATCTTGTACACTTGTAAAGGCTACTTTAACTTTATTGTACCCGTAGGTAGATGCCAAACTTCTGTTCAGGTCATTATCATCTACATTAACCTGTACGTCATCCATGGTAAATTGACTTGGATGTTCATAGCCTGCCGCATGCGTAATTTCTAACAATTCTTTTTTAAAGGTATTAAAGTACTGCGCCAAGCGGTCGGATTTTAGGGGTATGTCTATTCCTTTTTGCAGCCATTTGTTCTGGGTGGCAATACCTGTAGGACATGTATTGTTATGACAAGCTTGTGCTTGTATACAGCCAATACTCATCATAGCTTCTCTTGCAACATTAATACAATCTACGCCCATTGCAAATGCCATTGCCGCTTTTGCAGGAAAGCCTAATTTTCCTGAGCCAATAAAAACAATTCTATCGGTCAGGTTTCTATTTAGGAATACTTTATATAGACTGGAAAAACCATAGACCCAAGGTAGTGAAACATGATCGGCAAATGAGGGTGGTGCGGCGCCGGTACCACCTTCGCCACCATCAACGGTTATAAAATCTGGACCTTTACCCGTTGCTAGCATTAAATCTGCAAGTTCCTCCCATTGATCCAATTTACCAATGGCACCTTTTATTCCTACGGGTAATCCTGTTTCATTTGCAATATCCTCAATAAAAGCCAAAAGTTCTTGCACGTTGGAGAATGCTTTATGCGTAGCAGGTGACAGTACATCCTTACCCACTTCTACGCCCCTGATTTCAGCAAGTTCTGGCGTAATTTTGGCTCCTGGTAAAACACCGCCCTTACCAGGTTTTGCCCCTTGCGATAGTTTTATTTCTATAGCTTTGATACAAGGATTGTCTTCAACCAATTTTTTCATTTTTTCCATGGAAAAATTACCGTCTGGGGTTCTTACGCCAAAATACCCTGTGCCAAAATGAAAAACAATATTGCCTCCATGTTTATGATAGGAAGATAAACCTCCTTCACCTGTATTATGATAGGCCTGCGCTTTTTTGACTCCCTTATTCATGGCTTCTACCGCTGCAGCCGATAGCGAGCCAAAACTCATGGCAGAAACGTTGACAACGCTTGATGGTCTAAATGGTTTTTTACGTTTATTATATAGTCCCATGACCTTGGCGCATGGTACAAAAGTGGGCTCTATAGCATTGGGATGGCCTTCTGGAACGGAAAAGGCCATCATTCTATTTTTTATGAATATATGTTGATGGGCATAAAGGTCACGATCGGAGCCAAAACCTTCATAGTTGTTTTCTTTTTTTGCAGAAGCGTAAATCCATCCTCTTTCAATTCTATTGAACGGTAGTTCTTCCCTGTTATTGGCAACAAAATACTGTCGCATTTCCGGACCAATACTTTCTAACCAATATCTTAAATGCCCCACAATAGGGAAATTGTGTTTAATGGTATGTCGCCTTTGAATAAAGATATCCCAAATTGCAACTAAGAAAAGAAACAAAAAAATCCAAGTCCACCAGGGTAGACTTGGAATATTATCTATAAAATTGTTCATCAATACTATCCTTTTGGTTTTATATCTAAACGTGGGGTTTTGTCACTGTTTAGAAAATCTAGACTCATTTCCGTTAAAGTGCGTACCCCTAAAAGTAAACCACTGTCATCAATAAGAAAATCTGGGGTATGGTGGGGGTAAGATTCTGTATTTCCTGGGGTCATGCCGCCAAGGAAAAAGAAGAACCCGGGTGCTTCTCTTTGAAAATATGAAAAATCCTCTGCTCCGGTAATCGCTTTTTGAATACTTACATTACTTTCACCGGCAACTCTTTTAATGGTAGGGAGCATCTGCTCCACCAATTCAGGATTGTTATAGGTTATATCGGTAGCATCTTTTATTTCGCAAGTGGCCTCACCGCCATATGCTTTAGCAATAGTGCTCACCATTTCAACCATACGCTTGTTCAATTTATCTTTCATATCATAATCCAATGTTCTGATCGTACCGATCATTTCTGCAGATTCTGGAATGATATTAAAACGTACCCCACTTTTTATTTTACCTACCGTTATTACAGCAGCTTCATTGGTTAGGTCCGTTTCTCTACTAATAATGGTCTGTAAGCCGTCAATAATTTTAGCACTTATTAAAATAGGATCCACGCCAGACCATGGTTGGGAGCCATGAGATTGTTTCCCCTTTACTTGTATGGTAAAGCTTTGTGCCGCTGCCATGGTACCACCAGATTTATATTTTATAGTGTTTACAGGTGTTTGCGAGTTAATGTGCAGACCAAAAATGGCATCTACCTTAGGATTGCTCATTACGCCTTCTTTAACCATTAACAATGCGCCGCCTTCTTCTCCTGGTGGTGGACCTTCTTCTGCTGGCTGAAAAATAAATTTTACCGTACCTTTTATCTTGTCCTTATTTTTCGACATAATTTCAGCTACACCCATTAAAATTGCGGTATGGGTATCATGACCGCAAGCATGCATAACACCTACTTTTTCACCCATAAATTCTGAGGTGACGTTGGATTTGTAGGGCAGGTCGTTTCTTTCCGTTACCGGTAAGGCATCTATATCTGCCCTTAAGGCAACGACCTTACCAGGCATATCTCCTTTTAAAATACCCACTACGCCGGTATGGGCTACACCAGTTTGTACTTCAATTCCTAACGATTTTAAATGTTTGGCTATTTTTTCGGCAGTTTTAAATTCACGGTTTCCCAATTCAGGATTTTGATGAATTTCTCTTCTCCATTCTATTACCTTGCCCTCTATGGCCTTATAATCCTTGTCAAGATTTGGTCCTTGCGCGTAGGCGGTAAGTCCAAAAAAAATAAAGGCCAATAATCCTAGTTTTTTCATAATTAGAGTTTAAATTTTAGTAAGCGTTCCTTTATCGGGTTGGTGTTGAATTCATTTTATTTCAACCTTTAGCCTTTTAAATTGGAATTAAAGTTTAAATATATTCAAATTGAAAAGAAATACCATCCATTGTTTATAAATCTAAATGAGATGACTTTTAGTATCCCTCAATAATAGCTAAATTCACACTCTAAATACAAGATGATTTGAGCTCATTTATAGATGAATTGAACGAGGCCCAAAAGGCCCCTGTTTTACATAAGGATGGCCCTTTAATGGTAATTGCGGGAGCCGGATCCGGGAAAACCCGTGTTCTTACGTATAGAATAGCACACTTAATGGCCCAAGGTGTAGATTCCTTTAATATTTTGGCATTGACTTTTACCAACAAGGCCGCACGTGAAATGAAAGCACGTATTGCTACTATAGTAGGCGCCAGTGAAGCAAAAAACTTGTGGATGGGTACTTTTCATTCCGTATTTGCTAAATTATTACGTATTGATGGCAATAAATTGGGCTACCCTGCAAACTTCACGATTTATGATACCCAGGATTCACAACGTTTAATTTCTTCCATCATTAAGGAAATGGGTTTGGATAAGGATATTTATAAGTATAAGCAGATTCAAAATAGAATCTCCTCTTTCAAGAATAGTTTAATTACCGTTAAAGCCTACCGCAACAATCCGGAATTGGTAGAACAGGATGCCATGGCCAAAAAACCTAGGACCGGAGATATTTATGAAAATTATGTGGACCGTTGTTTTAAGGCGGGAGCTATGGATTTTGATGATTTGCTTTTGCGTACCAATGAACTCTTGACAAGATACCCAGATGTATTAATGAAGTATCAAGACCGGTTTAGGTATATTTTGGTAGATGAGTATCAGGATACCAACCATTCTCAATACCTGATCGTAAAAGCATTGGCCGATCGCTTTCAGAATATTTGTGTGGTAGGTGATGATGCCCAGAGTATCTATTCCTTTAGAGGGGCAAATATTAGTAATATATTAAATTTTCAAAAAGACTACGATAATGTGGGTATGTACCGTTTGGAACAGAATTACCGTTCTACCCGGAATATTGTAAATGCCGCTAACTCTATCATTGGTAAAAACCAAAATCAAATTGAAAAAGTTGTTTGGACGGATAACGATGATGGCGCTGCAATTAAAATACATAGGAGTCCTACAGATGCAGAAGAGGGTAGATTTGTGGCCAATTCTATATGGGAGCATAGAATGCAGGAACAAATGTCCAATGGGCAATTTGCCGTTTTGTACAGAACCAACTCACAATCCAGGGCTATAGAAGACGCCCTTAGAAAGCGTGATATTCCTTACCGTATTTATGGAGGTCTGTCTTTTTATCAAAGAAAGGAAATCAAGGATGTACTTTCTTACTTAAGGTTGGTCATCAACCAAAAAGATGAGGAAGCTTTAAAAAGGGTGATAAACTTTCCTGCCAGGGGTATTGGGGGTACTACTTTAGATAAATTAGTTGTTGCCGCTAACCACTACAACCGTTCTATTTTTGAGGTCATGGAGAATATTGACAAAATAGACCTTAAAATTAATGCGGGGACCAAACGCAAACTAACGGATTTTGTGACGATGGTCAAAAGCTTTCAGGTGATGAGCGAATCTGCCGATGCTTTTACCTTGGCAGAACATGTTGCCAAAAAAACCGGTATACTTCTAGAGTTCAAAAAAGACGGTACGCCAGAGGGTATTGGTAAAATGGAGAATATAGAAGAGTTGTTGAATGGTATCAAGGACTTTGTGGAAGGACAAAAAGAAATTGATGAAGCAACGGGAAGTATAAGTGAGTTTTTAGAAGATGTAGCTCTGGCAACAGATTTGGATAATGATACGGGAGATGATGATAGGGTGGCCCTCATGACCATTCACTTGGCCAAAGGACTTGAATTTCCTTATGTGTATATTGTTGGTATGGAAGAAGACCTTTTTCCGTCCGGTATGAGTATGAGTACCCGTAGTGAACTGGAGGAGGAAAGACGCCTTTTCTATGTGGCACTCACCAGGGCAGAAAAACAGGCCTATCTGACCTATACCCAAAATAGATATCGTTGGGGAAAATTAATTGATGCCGAGCCTAGTCGGTTTTTAGAAGAAATTGACGAAAAGTACGTAGAAAACCTTACTCCGGTAGATGGTGGTTACCGTTATAAATCCCTTATCAATGCAGATATATTTGGGGAAGTGGATAAAAGTAGATTACGACAGGTTAAACCTACCAAGGGTACACCACCAAGTATAGGACAGCCAAATACGAACCAACTTAAAAAATTAAGAAAAATAAAACCGCAATTGGCGGTTCCGGTAGGTAATACCAATACTATTGACCCCAATTTAGCGGTAGGATCATTGGTAAACCATAGTAGATTTGGCCGTGGTAAGGTGGTAAAGCTAGAAGGAGTAGGTAATGATAGAAAAGCCGAAATTCTGTTCGATAAGGGCGATATTAAAAAATTGTTATTGCGTTTCGCAAAATTAGAAGTAATAGGATAGTTTGGTATATTTAGTATTGAATAGCAATCTATAAATTGTTAGGTTATGGCCGAGTTCATTAAAATATACGAGGAAAACCCCAACCCTAAAGAAATTAAAAGGGTAGTGGAGGTATTGAGAAAAGGAGGCTTGGTTATTTATCCCACAGATACGGTATATGGACTTGGGTGTGATATTACCAATACAAAGGCGCTGGAGAAAATTGCCAGGATCAAAGGTATAAAATTGGCAAAGGCCAACTGGTCTTTTATTTGTACGGACCTAAGCAACTTGTCCGACTATGTACGTCAAATTGATACAGCTACCTTTAAAATATTAAAACGGGCCTTACCAGGACCGTATACCTTTATATTACCCGGAAACAACAACTTGCCCAAGGAATTTAAAAAAAAGAAAACCGTAGGTATTCGTGTGCCGGATAATACGATTATAAAAACCTTGGTAGAAGCATTAGGTAACCCCATTGTTTCTACATCAATTCGTGATGAAGATGATGTATTGGAATATACGACCGATCCAGAATTAATCTTTGAAAAGTGGGAGAATTTGGTAGATATTGTAATTGATGGAGGTTATGGCGGTAATATTGGATCTACGATTATAGATTTATCCCAAGGCGAACCTGAAATTGTTAGAGAGGGCAAAGGTAGTCTGGATATCCTTTAAATATATATGACACCATATTGTAAATAAAAAAGCGGCCCCTATGAGGCCGCTTTATTTATTTCTAAAATAGAAAGATAATTATTTGTTGATCGCAGGATCTTTCATTCCTTCTTCTATCATGCTATAGAATTGATCAATTTTAGGAAGAACAACTATACGAGTTCTTCTGTTCTTAGATTTTTCTGTAGCAGAAACAGGAACATATTCCGATCTACCTGCAGCTGTCATACGCTTAGGATCAACATTAAAGTCGTTTTGCAAGATACGTACAACGGCAGTAGCACGCTTAACACTCAAATCCCAGTTGTCCAATAAAGATCCATTACCTCTGTATGGTACATCATCTGTATGACCTTCTACCATAAATTCAAAGTCTGGCTTGTTGTTCACAACTTTGGCAACCTTACCTAATACTTCCTTAGCTCTGCTTGTTACGTTATAACTACCGCTGCTAAATAAAAGTTTATCTGAGATAGAAACGAATACCACACCTTTTTCAACGCTGATTTCGATATCTTCATCATCTAAATTGCCTAACACTCCTTTTAAGCTCTGTACCAATGAAAGGTTCACAGAATCTCTACGGGTAATGGCATCATTTAATTTACGAATAGTCAAATCTTTTTCCTGTAAACTCTCCAAAGATTTTTCCAAGTTCTCAGCACCCTTGGTAGTCAAGGTTGTCAAGTTCCCCATATTATTTATTAAATCTTGATTGTTCGCCTTTAAAAATGCATTTTGGTCTTCTAATGTTTGAAGCCTAGAGGAAGCCGTTGCTTTCTCTTCCAAACAATCATTTAATTTTACGGTTGCAGAATTCAATAAATCTTGCGTGTTCTTATGCTTAGCCTCAAGATCTGCATATTTTTTCTGTGAAACACATGAAGACAATAAAAGCGTTACTCCAAGACATCCTAAAAATATTTTCTTCATAATTTTAATCTATATTAATATTTAGTTATTTACTCAATTTTCGCATTTAAGCGATTTCAAAATTATATAATTACTAACTTAGTTATAAAACAGCTTAGTTAATCTTTTACTAAAATGTTAAAATTTCTAATGTTATGTACGAAATACGACCATACTATAGATGTCGTAATGTAATATTTTCTGATAAATTTAGTCTTTTCACGTTTATTGTACATCTTTCTAAACTGCCTGTAAAAGCTTAAATGGGCTCTAAAAATGGCTAAAAAATGCTTGAATCTAAACTGGAATACAAAGCGCAATGCTGCAATACCATCTAAAAGCAGTCTAAGGAAAATTATGACAAATGCTTTTCTAATAGGTAAATTCTTGGTGATGGAAAATAATGAGTTTCTAAAGTTTAAATAGGTTTTTTTAGGGTTCATGTTACTTAAGGTAGAGCCTCCTAAATGATATACGGCAGCATCACCAATATAAAATACTTTATATCCTCTATTTTTAGCACGCCAGCAAAAATCAACTTCTTCTTGGTGGGCAAAATAATCTGGATCAAAACCTTGTAGCTCATTGAATACGGTTCTTTTTACAAACATACATGCACCGGTAGCCCAGAATATTTCTTTGGTATCATTATACTGCCCTTGGTCTTTTTCCAGAGTCTGAAAAATACGCCCCCTGCAAAAAGGGTAACCCAATTGATCAATAAACCCACCTGCTGCACCTGCATATTCAAAATGATCTTTCTTTAATAAATCAAGGATTTTGGGTTGCACGATCGCTATTTCTGGGCGCGTTAAAAACGCTTCTTTAATTGGAGGGATCCAATTAGGGGTAACTTCAACATCTGAATTTAACAAGCAAAAAATATCGGCATCCACTTGTGCCAAAGCATCGTTGTAACCCTTTGCAAACCCGCCGTTCTCTTTGTTCTGTATAATTTGTACGGTTGGGAAGTTGGTACGTACATAGGCCACGGAATCATCCGTAGATGCATTATCCGCTACATAAATAGCCGCATCACCTGAATGTTCAACCACAGAAGGCAAGTAACGCTCCAGCAGGACTTCGCCGTTCCAATTTAATATGACTATTGCAATTTTCAAAACGAAGGCAAATTAACGGCTAAAATCAGGAATCTCCCTCATAAATTCATATTTTTCCGCTTGGGTATCGGTTAGGCAATAAAAATGGGATATGCCATTGGTAACCATTAAGTAGCTGGCATTTAACTGAATATTGTACTGTGCAATCTGGTCAAAAGTTTGTTGAGATATGCTTACATCCGGGGCTTTGCATTCCACCAAAACGTGTAACTCACCATTTGGGTTGAATACGACTATGTCATATCGTTTTACCAGCCCGTTCATCTTTATTTGTTTTTCAACGTTGATATGGCTTAGTGGATATTTTTTTTCTCTCAGTAAATACTGGACAACATGTTGTCTAACCCATTCTTCTGGTGTTAGTACCACAAATTTTTTACGCACATCGTCAAAGATCAAGGTTCTATTTTCGCTATTTTTGACCCTAAAGTTGTAGCTTGGAAAATTTAATGGCTGCATGTTACAAAGTTGATGAATTTTTCTGAATGGATGAAGCAATACAAATAGTCAATGCAATTAAAAAGGGACAAATTAGTCCTATCTATTTTCTATATGGAGAGGAACCCTATTTTATAGACAAGATATCCGATTATATTGGCAATAAGGTCTTAGCCGAAGAGGAAAGGGATTTTAACCAAACCATTCTTTACGGGAAAGATGTTTCTATAGATGATATTGTAGGTAATGCAAAACGATATCCTATGATGGCAGAAAAACAGGTGGTCATTGTTAAAGAGGCACAGCACCTTTCCAGGACCATAGAGCAATTGAGTGCCTATGCAGAAAACCCTCAACAATCTACGGTTTTAGTGGTTTGCTATAAATATAAAAAGCTGGATAAACGAAAGAAACTCTTTAAGATCATTAAAAAATCTGGGGTTATTTTTGAAAGCAAAAAGCTTTATGAAAACAAGGTGGCAGATTGGATCAGAAAAAACCTCTTAAGTAGGGGCTATACCATTACCCATAAAGCGGCAGTTCTTCTGGTGGAATACTTAGGTACGGATTTAAGTAAAATTAGTAAAGAGTTGGATAAACTTAAATTAGCGTTGCCCGTACAAACCGATATTACTCCTCAACATATTGAAGAACATATTGGTATAAGCAAGGATTATAACAATTTTGAATTAAAGAAAGCTATTGGCGAGCGTGATATTGTCAAGGCGGCAAAAATAATTACTTATTTTGCACATAACCCAAAAGATAATCCGTTTGTGCTTACGGTAACTTTATTGAATTCGTTTTTCACCCAATTATTACAGTATCATGGTTTAAGTGATCATTCTCCAAAAAACGTTGCATCAACCCTAGGAATTAACCCTTACTTTGTCAATGAAATCCAAACTGCAGCAAGAAATTATCCCATGAAAAAGGTAAGTGCCATTATATCCAGCTTACGTGAACTGGATTTAAAGGGAAAAGGTGTTGGCACCTCTCCTATGAAAGACGCTGACCTTTTAAAGGAATTACTGTATAAAATTGTATAGATTTATTTTTTATCTATACTGAGTTTACCAGGGCCTACAAGAAATATGGTGATATAGGCTACTAAATAAAGCAAAGCTTTTTCTTTAGTGCCAAAAGGATCTGCACCGTGAGCTATGAAAGCTGCTACGGCCATTGTAATTGCTGTGGGTATGGCAGATAAACGGGTCTTAAAACCAATAATTATTAAAATTGGACAGATAAATTCTCCTATAACCGCCAGAAATAAGGAAGGGGCGGCACCAATGCCTATAGGATCACCAAATTCAAAATTTCCGGAAATGAGTTTTTGGAATTTTGGAAGGCCATGTGTTAACATCATCGCAGAAACGGCTATTCTAAAAAAAGCCAAGCCTAAATCTTTAAAAAGGGGATTTTTCATGTGTTCAAATTATATACCTTAAAAGTATCGCTTTTTTTTCGATTTTCTAAAATAATACGAAGTTCACGTAATAACAAATTTGCTTTGTCCTTATTAATATAAAGCGGGGTTTAATTTTTAAAACATTGTATTAAATGACTTTTAATTTCATTGCAAGATGTGCATATGTATCTAAGCAGCAATCAAGTTTGGTCAACATCGTTCCAAAAGAAGTATAAAAATTCTTGATTGTGTTTAGTCTCTACCAAAAACAACCCCTCTTAATATGTCTGTAGCCTTAGGGTGTATTTTCCATTGAATAGAAAAAGCCCCAATTGTTGTAGCTATCGGTTCTGAATATGAAAGGCCTTTTTTTGCAGCTATAAGTTGTAAAGTCTTAGTATGATACACTTCTAAAACATAGGAAGGGTTATTATCCATAATATTATACTAAATACTAGCATACTCTTTTTAAGAGGAAATTGCAGGTGATGTAATTTTAGATTGGCTATATAATAAGGCTGTTATTTCTGAAACTTCATTTGTTTGACAGTATTGTGTTGGTAATTAGTTATTTAAAGGCAGAAAATCATAGGCTAATCCAAACATAATCTATTATATTTATGATAATCAAAAAAATATTCATCATGAAAAAAATAGTTCTATGTATTTCCTTAGTGGTTTTTATGGTAGGTACAAGCCTAGCACAGGATTTTGAGTTCTCTTCAGATCAAATAGATTTAAAATTTGAACGCTTTGTATTGCCTAATGGATTAACCCTTTTGGTACACGAAGACCATAAGGCACCTATTGCTGCGGTTAATGTTTGGTATCATGTAGGGTCTAAAAATGAAAAATTGGGCAAGAGTGGATTTGCACATTTATTTGAGCATCTCATGTTCAACGGTAGTGAAAATTTTAATGACGATTATTTTCAGGCTTTGGAACGTATTGGTGGTACGGATTTGAACGGAACCACAAATTCTGACCGTACCAATTATTTTCAGAACGTACCAACATCTGCTTTGGATCAAGTACTTTTTTTGGAATCTGATCGTATGGGACATTTGTTAGGAGCTATTGATCAAGCTAAACTTGATGAACAGCGCGGAGTGGTCCAAAATGAAAAGCGACAGGGAGAAAATCAGCCCTATGGCAAACAGTGGGAATTGTTGACCAAAGCCATGTATCCTAAGGGGCATCCTTATTCTTGGACCGTTATTGGTGAAATGGAAGATTTGAACGCTGCTTCATTAGAAGATGTACAGGAATGGTTTAAGGCATATTACGGTGCCGCCAATGCCGTTATTGCTATTGCAGGAGATGTGGACCCGCAAGACGTGCATAAAAAAGTCTTGGACTACTTTGGTGATATTCCTTCCGGGCCTACCGTTATGAGGCAAGAGGTAAACATTCCTGAGAAAGTAACAGATTCATATCAAGTTTACGAAGACAGGGTACCTGAAGCACGTATATTACTTGCTTGGAATACACCTGAGTTCGGAAACCAAGAAGACATACATTTTGACTTGATTTCTGCCATTTTAACCAGCGGTAAAAACTCAAGACTTTATAAGAGATTGGTCTATGATGAGCAATTGGCAAGCTCTGTAGTTTCTTTTCAGTCCTCCAGTGAAATTGCTAGTAATTTTATAACCTGGGCCAATGTAAAACCTGGCGGAGATGCAGAAAGGGTACAAGAAATCATGGAAGAAGAATTAGCCAAACTTATAAAGGACGGTCCAACTGAAAAAGAACTTAAAAGGGTAAAGGCATCCTATTTCTCAAGTTTTATTAAGGGACTGGAGAGAATTGGCGGCTTTGGAGGTGTTTCAGATATACTTGCCTCTAATCAAACTTATTTTGGAGATGCAGGATATTATAAAACCGTTCTAAAATATGTAGAGGATGCTACCATTGCAGATGTACAGGCTACGGCCAAAAAATGGCTTACAAAAGGTAAGCATGTATTATTATGCAAACCGTTTCCGGAATACACAGTAACAGAAAGTTCCGTAGATCGCAGTAAGTTACCTGAGGTAGGTGAAGCAAAGAGTTCGGTATTTCCAGAATTACAAAGAGATAAGTTATCTAACGGTTTAAACATTGTTTTGGCAAAACGAACCGGTGTTCCTACCGTAGTAATGAACCTGATGTTCGATGCTGGCTATAAAACCGATTATCTATCCAGTCCAGGTACGGCAGCTTTGGCAATGAATTTATTGGATGAGGGTACAAAGGAGCTGAATTCTCTGGAAATTAATGAACGGTTACAATTATTGGGTGCAAGCCTTTATAGCTATTCCAATCAAGATAATTCCAACGTCTATTTAAATACCCTTAAACCTAGTTTAAATGCAAGTATAGACTTATTTGCAGATGTAGTTTTAAACCCTGCTTTTCCAGAAAAGGAATTTATAAGGTTAAAAGAGGAACAGATCAATACCATAAACCAAGAAAAGTCACAACCGGTTTCCATGGCCTTGAGGGTAATGAACAAATATTTATACGGAGAGGGGCACCCGTATAGTAATCCGTACACTGGTACTGGCTATGTAGAAACAGTCAATAAACTTACGAAAAGTGATGTGGAGGCATTCTATAAAACTTGGATAAGACCCAATAATGCTACCTTGGTGGTCACCGGTGATGTAGAAATGAAGGATTTGAAAAATAAGCTGGAAAAAGCGTTTGGAAAATGGAAAAAGGCAACGGTGCCCACCATCAATTTTGAAACCCCAAAGGTGAATTCCAAGAACACCTTATATTTAATGGACAGGCCAGAGTCTGAACAATCTGTTATTCTTGCCGGACATTTGACCGAAAAATATGGTGATGTGTCACAAATTGCCTTGGAGCAGATGGTAAGTATCCTTGGGGGCGATTTTACCTCTAGAATCAATATGAACCTGAGGGAGGATAAACATTGGGCCTATGGTGCTAGCGGATTTGTCATGGGGGCCAAGGCAGAAAGACCATTTATTATGTATGCACCCGTTCAAACGGATAAATCTGCAGAATCTGTTACGGAACTTAGAAAGGAAATAGCTGAATTTATTTCTACCAGACCTGTCACCCAAGAAGAATTGGACAAGGTTAAAACCAATCAAATATTAAGTTTGCCGGGGCAATGGGAAACCAATAGTGCGGTAAACCAATCTATTGTCAATATTGTCAAGTATAATTTATCCGATGATTATTATCAAACTTATGACAGTAATGTGAGGAATCTTTCTTTGGATGAAGTTAGGAGTGTTAGCAAGAAAGTTGTGCAACCAGAAAAAGTAAATTGGTTCATGGTAGGGGATAGGGCAAAAATTGCGGAAAATTTAGATGCATTAGGATTTGATGCCATTATTGAGATTGATGCAGATGGTAACCCTAAAATGCCCGCTGTGAAAACGAATACTACGGACATTAAAAACTAAACAAGTTGAAATAAAAAAGCGATGCCCCTTATATTTTTAAGGGGCATCGCTTTTTTTAAATATATCTCACTACCTCAGTTTAGGAAAATTATTTGGATTTGCTTCGTGCATTATAGCATAAACCTTTTCAAATATATCTTCTCTGTTCGGTTTGGAAAAATAATCGCCATCGGTACCATATGCAGGTCTATGCGCTTTGGCACTTAAGGTCTGGGGTGCGCTATCCAAATATTTAAAAGCACCTTGTTTTTCTATAATTTCGTTTAAAAGATATGCGGAACATCCCCCAGGCACATCTTCATCTACCACTAATATTCTATTTGTTTTCTTTATACTGTTGAGCACATCTTTATCCAGGTCAAAAGGTAATAATGTTTGTGCATCAATAATTTCTGCATCTATACCAACTTCCAAAAGCTCTCTTGCTGCTTGTTCAACAATTCTCAATGTTGATCCATAGGAGACAATGGTAATATCGCTGCCTTCCCTAATCGTTTCTACTTTGCCTATAGGCGTACAAAACTCACCAAGATTGCTTGGTCTGGATTCCTTTAACCGATACCCGTTTAAACTTTCTATGACCAAAGCGGGTTCATCACTTTTAAGAAGTGTATTATAAAATCCTGCGGCTTGTGTCATATTTCTAGGAGCCAAAATATAGATACCCCGTAGCAAGTGGATCAAACCTCCCATTTCAGAACCTGAATGCCATATACCTTCTAGTCGATGTCCTCTTGTTCTAATAATTAACGGAGCTTTTTGTTTTCCTGCAGTGCGATACATTAAGGAAGCCAGATCATCTGTTAATGTAGCCAGTGCATAAAAAATATAATCTAAATATTGAATTTCCGCTATTGGTCTTAGACCTCTTAGGGCCATGCCGATACCTTGTCCTATTATTGTTGTTTCTCTAATTCCTGTATCTGCAACCCTAGTTTTTCCATATTTCTCCTGCATACCTTCCAAGCCTTGGTTAACATCACCAATGGCACCGGTGTCTTCCCCAAAAATTAATGTATTAGGATGCTTTTCAAACAATTTGTCAAAGTTATCCCGTAAGATAACGCGACCGTCAACCTGCTCGTTCTCATTTTTATAGGTTGGGGGTATCGCTTTTATATTTGTAGCCTTATTTTCATTTTCATTGTACAGATGTGCGCTATACACATGCTGGGCCTCATCCAAAAATTTGGTTGTCCAATCGTTTAACGCATTTTTTTCGGCGGTCTGCTCTCCTAATAAATACCGTAAAGATTTACGGGCGGCGATAGCCAAATCCTTTTTTATAGGCTCCTCTATGGCGATCAAATCATTCTTGATTTTATTCAAGAAGTTCTTGTTTGAACTTTTAGAGGCTGCTTGGTCAATTAAACTCACCAAATTCTTTTTAGCACTTAGCAAGTTTTCCAAATATTCGCTCCATGCTTCTTTTTTGGCTTCCCTAACGGTACGCTTAATTCGTTTTTCTATGGTTGCCAACTCCTCTTCTGTTGAAATGCCAGATTCCAATATCCATTCCTTAAATCGCTTGTTGCAATCATTATCACGTTCCCACTCTAGTCTGGCGTTATCTTTATATCGTTCATGCGAACCGGAAGTGGAGTGTCCTTGTGGTTGGGTTAACTCTTTTACATGGATTAGTACGGGTACATGCTCCTGACGAGCAATATCGGCCGCATTTTCATAGGCATGCATTAACGCCGTATAATCCCACCCATTAACCTTGAATATTTCAAATCCTGTATCGGTATCTGTACGTTGAAATCCTGATAGTACTTTGGAAATGTCCTCTTTGGTCGTATGGTATTTTGCCGGTACGGATATACCATATTCATCATCCCAAATACTAATGACCATTGGTACTTGCAAAACCCCTGCCGCATTTATGGTCTCAAAGAACATACCTTCGCTGGTGCTGGCATTACCAATGGTGCCCCAAGCAATCTCATTTCCGTTTGAAGAGAATTTAGCGCTATCCAATCCGTCCAATTCCCTGTAGACCTTAGAGGCCTGAGCCAATCCTAAAAGTCTGGGCATTTGCCCCGCTGTGCATGATATGTCCGCACTGCTGTTCTTTTGCTTGGTAAGGTCTTTCCAGCTGCCATCTGAATTAAGGCTATGGGTCAAATAATGACCTCCCATTTGCCTACCTGCGCTCATAGGCTCTTTTTCAATATCCGTTGTGGCGTATAGGGCATGAAAAAAATGTTTTGGTGTCAATAGGCCCAAAGCCATCATAAAGGTTTGGTCCCTGTAGTATCCACTTCTAAAATCTCCGTTTTTGAACGATCGGGCCATGGCCAATTGGGGCAGTTCCTTACCGTCGCCGAAAATTCCAAATTTGGCTTTTCCGGTAAGCACTTCCTTTCTTCCCAATAAACTACAGGTTCTACTTAAAAAAGCAATTTCATAATCACTTATGATCTGCTCCTTAAAGTCGTCAAAAGAAATATCATTACTTGTTTTTGATGAAACGTCCATGTGTGTTACCGATTTTTACAAAACTACCAATTCATGTAGATTTTAACAACGTCGTTGCTAGTTAATTTATTCCATATTTGTCAACAAAAAAGGAGTAAACCTGTAAATTTTTTAATTTAATAATAAAAAATCAGGTTCTGAATTAAAATTTGATAGTTTAAAACCATTTTCTTGTAAATAGTCCAGTCAGGGTTTTTGGACTAACGGTAATAATAAACCTAATTTTCTCTCCATAATTGGGTTGGGACACTTCCCAACCGTTGTTGGAATATAATGGAAGATAGAGTTCAAAGTAATCAGTGACCAGGTTTAAACGAACACCACTATCATACACAAACTTTTCGTTAAACCCTTTATTCTTTACGATACCTGCATCTCCATATAATTCTATCCATCGCCATAAATTAAAGCTTCCGTTGACCGTTGCCATCCAATTATTGGAAAACCTATATTCCTTGTCCAAAAAGGATTTAAATCCGCCTTCCGCAATTATGATTTGTTGACTATAAATTCCGGAATCTTCTGAACGGCCCAAATAGCCATAATCAAATAAATAATCCGTAGGACGATCAAGTGCAAAACTGAAAAAATCTGTCTGGGTCTTATTGCTTAAAAATTTTCCTGCAAAGAACCTAAGATTAAGTTGCCTATTGTTTTCAAATAATTTTCGATACTCATATTCAAAAGCAAGTTTGCTAAAGTTACCTGCTAACTGGAAATCTACAAACCAAGAATTATAATCTAAAATACCATTGTTTCTATTGATGTAACGCGCATTAAACACACTATAATCTGGATTGTCCGGGTCATTGGCCAAATTTTGTAAGGATGGATCAAAATCCCTTAAGATATTTACATACCTAAAAGATAAAAATTCTCTTTTGTTAGATATTAAATCCGCTGGTCTAAAACCCAAACTGAACGAGGGAGTAATAGATGTATATCTGGAATTTACATTGAAATGTGATGTTGAAGCCCCTATGGCGTAGTTGGCAACATACAGTCCGCTTTTGCTCAAATATTTTCTATAACTGAATTTACCATATCCTACGAAGGCTTTTTCCTTAAAGGAATAGGAGGGGGAAAAGTCGTATACAAATGGTCTTTCCAACAAGGTTTTATTATATAGGCGCATGCCTGGTACCCAACCGTCATAAACATTAAAGTTTAAGACCGGTACATAGAAAACCTGATTGAAGTATGGATTTTCCGCATCCTTGAAAAAAGTAAATTTTAATTTTTTGTTGCTGGATAGAAATCCTTTTAACGATTTCCAATTATCCCTTTGATTGAATTCTGGAATTTTTTGATCGTAGTTTAGTACTAATTTATCTTCTTGCTTGTTGGCAATGGTAAATGTCTTTTCTAATTCAATATCCTTAAACCAATATTCAGATATAACAGAATCGTTCTTAAGCCCAAACACCGAGATAGGTACATTGGTGCCTTCTTTGTTCTTAATGGTTACAAAAAGGGAATCTTGTGTTTTCTTGACCTTTTTAATTTTAAAATCTATCTTTCTGTCCGTAGAAACATAATCCTTAAAAAACCAATTGATATCCTTTGTGGTGGCACGTTTTAAAATGGATTCAAAATCAAGCACCTTAACCGTGTTCAATTGATAATATTTATAAAAGGTTTTAATGCTTTCATCTACTTTTTCCTTTCCAATATAATCGGCCAAATATGCCAATCCTAAACCTGCTTTATATTTATTGGCTATTTTTTGATTGAACTTTATCAAAGAATCATTGGGCGTTTGCAAGGCTTGATCTAAATTTTTGCGTGCCGTTAGATTATATAAAAATGAGTATTGGTCATTGAAGTCCATTTTGGCCAATTCAAAACTACGTACGCCCCAAATTCTTGATAATTTTCCTAAAAGCTTTTGGTCCGGATAATATTGCTCCACATAGGCAATCATTAAATAATTGGCTATGGCACTATTCAACCATTGTTCTTTTCTTGGGTTTAAAAACAAGGTTTCCCTTAAAATACTATTAAGAGCGGTTTTTAAAAATTTCATTTCAAATTGAAATTGCTCTTCATAGGGCCTAATAAATGACGGTAACTGATTTAGCCCGTATAGTGGATCCTTATTATAATCCAATTCACTTACCAATACGTTTCTATGAGGATAGGCTCCTAGATTGTGATAGATAAAATCTGCCACTTTGTTGATTGATATGCCTTGCCCAATTGGGCTGTACCGTGGGGCCTTTATATTGGTTAAAAAGGACATGTACGGCGTGGTATGGGTTATAAATTCATCGTTGGTCTTTAAAATGATCTCGCCCCCACGTTGCTTATTTCCTTTTAACTGAGCAAATTGCCCGTTAGGGAAGGTGGTAGATGACATTACATTAAAATTTGAAGCCAGATAAAGACTATCTGGAAATGTAAAATCTATTACCGTATTAGTGACATTGGTATGTAAGTCCTCAAGGTTTTTATTGGAATATAGTGCCCATTTACCATCATAAACGGCAGGGGTCAAATACCAGTCCTTTAAATAATATCCGTCTTTAGCATCATAACCGTATGGAGTAAACTTATTGGGCGGTAATTTTACTTTATAGGTAATGAAAATTTTCGTTGTTTCCTTTGGGGGCAATATATTGTTCAAGGTCACCTTTAAGATATCCTTACCCTCTGTACGGCTCCATTGTAGACCATTATAAGCATCATCTACTACACTTACTATTGTTGTGGTTCCTCTCTCATCTGCCTTGGCAAGGTGGAGGGACTTTTTAAATTCTTGGGCAAATCTTTTTGCAAGTCCCGTATTTTTATCTGAATAAGCATTGGCCCAATCATTAAAATAGAGTACTCCTAAATTATAATTGGAATTGTTGTAATAGGTGAATTCTTGCTTTATCTCAAGTTCTTTGGTGTACTCGTTCAGGTTTACGGTTAGGTTCGTTTCATATTGGGCATAGCCTATGGTGCCCATGGCAAGCATAAGGATACTAATGAACGAAAATAAAGGTGTAAATTTTTGAGTCAAGGCTAAGATTAAAAATTAGGACTCATAGAATGACCTTTGTAGAAAGAATCAATAATTTCTACAACCTCATCTTCTGTATCTACAATCTTAATCAGGTTTAAATCCTCTGGACTAATGTTACCTACTTTTAGCATAGTGTTCTTAATCCAATCCATTAAGCCTGTCCAGAAATCACTGCCTACCAATATTATTGGGAACTTTCCAATTTTATGCGTCTGTATCAAGGTAATGGCCTCAAAGAGTTCATCTAGGGTACCAAAGCCACCGGGCATGACTACAAAACCTTGGGAGTATTTAACGAACATTACCTTTCTAACAAAGAAATAATCGAAATCTAGACTTTTATCACCATCAATATACGGATTGTCATGTTGCTCAAAAGGAAGGTCAATATTTAACCCTACGGAAGTACCTCCCGCAAGGCTTGCCCCTTTATTACCTGCTTCCATAATACCAGGACCACCCCCGGTAATTACCCCGTAGCCTGCTTCTGCAATAGATTTGGCTATGGATACCGCCAGTTCGTAATAAGGGTCTTCTTCCTTGGTCCTTGCCGATCCAAATATTGATACACAGGGCCCAATTTTACTCATACGTTCAAAACCGTTGACAAATTCTCCCATGATCTTAAAAATGGCCCACGAGTCATTTGTTTTAATTTCGTTCCAGCCCTTATGATGTTTTTCTGATCTCATATATTTTTATGTGTACTTACTTTATATTTACTATGTTTTATGCCAATTCTCTTTTTAAGAACGTAGCCGTATAACTTTTCTTGTTCTTGGCTACTTCTTCCGGTGTACCTTTTGCAACCAATTGTCCTCCAGAACGTCCTCCTTCGTAACCAATATCAATAATGTAATCTACCATTTTTATTACATCCATATTATGTTCTATGACCAAAACCGTATTTCCTTTATCGGCCAACTTGTTCAGAACATCCATTAATACCCGTATATCTTCAAAATGTAAGCCTGTAGTGGGCTCATCCAAAATATAAAATGTATTGCCCGTATCTCGTTTAGACAATTCGGTGGCCAGTTTTATACGTTGGGCCTCACCGCCCGATAGGGTGGTAGACTGTTGTCCCAAAGATATGTAACCTAAGCCAACATCTTGTATGGTCTTCAACTTACGATAAATTTTAGGTATAGGTTCAAAAAAAGCTACCGCTTCATTGATCGTCATTTCCAAGACATCGCTAATTGACTTTCCTTTGTACCTGATTTCCAGCGTTTCCCTATTAAAGCGTTTTCCGTTACAGGTTTCGCATTCCACATAAACATCTGGTAAAAAGTTCATTTCTATAACCCGTAATCCTCCACCTTGGCAAGTTTCGCACCGGCCACCTTTAACATTAAAACTGAATCTACCCGGTTTATACCCCCTTATAGAGGCTTCGGTAGTTTTTGCAAAAAGGGACCTAATTTCACTAAACACCCCGGTATATGTAGCGGGGTTTGATCGTGGGGTTCTACCTATTGGGGATTGGTTTATATCAATTACCTTATCAATGTGTTCCAGTCCCGTTATCTTCTTATAGGGCATTGGTTTTTTAACCCCATTAAAATAATGGGCGTTCATAATAGGGTAAAGGGTTTCATTGATAAGGGTAGATTTACCACTACCCGAAACACCGGTTACACCGATCATTTTACCTAAAGGAAATTTGACGGTTAGGTTTTTTAGGTTATTGCCCGTACAGCCAGACAGAACAATTTCATGGCCATTACCCTTTCTTCTTTTCTTAGGAACTTGAATCTCCTTGACACCCGTCATATAATCCGCAGTTAACGTGTGTACATGTTTAAGTTGCGCAGGAGTACCTTGGGAAATGATTTCCCCTCCATTTTTACCGGCTTTTGGACCAATATCAATAACGTGGTCCGCCCGTTCTATCATATCACGGTCATGTTCCACTACAATGACGGAATTTCCTATATCGCGTAAGGATTCCAAGGATTTGATCAAACGTTCATTGTCCCGTTGATGCAAACCTATACTTGGCTCATCCAAAATATAAAGAACACCCACCAGTTGTGAACCAATTTGGGTAGCCAGTCTTATACGTTGAGCTTCCCCACCGGAAAGTGATTTGGAGCTTCGGTTAAGAGATAGATAATCTAAACCTACATCTAATAGAAACTGGATACGCGTATTGATTTCCTTGATAATTTCCTCCGCTATCTTTTGTTGGTTGCCCGATAGTTTTTGGTTCAATCCTAAAAAGAATTCGGATAATTCCACAATATCCAAGTTGGCCAATTCGGCAATGTTCTTACCTTCCAATTTAAAATAGAGCGATTCTTTTTTGAGCCTAAAACCGGTGCAGGACGGACAGGTAATCCTATCCATGTATTCCTTTGCCCAGCGTTTAATGGATGTAGACGCCGCTTCTTCAAATTGATTTTTTATGAAATTCGATATGCCTTCATAATCAATTTTATAGGTTCTTTTGACTCCCAAAGTTTTGGATTCAACCTCAAAACTCTCCTTACCACCGTTCAATAATACTTCTATAGCTTCTTTTGGAATATCTTGTATGGCATCGGTCAATTCAAAATTATAGCGCTGGGCAATGGTTTCTATCTGCTTGAATGCCCATGACTTTTTAAATTCCCCTAAGGGTGCAATGCCTCCTCCTTTTATGGATAATTTCTTGTTGGGAAAAATCTTTTTTTCATTGACCTCATATACATGCCCAAGTCCACTACAATTAGGACACATGCCTTTAGGAGAGTTGAAGGAAAATGTGTTGGGTTCTGGTGTGGGGTAGGAGATACCGGTTGTTGGGCACATAAGGTCCCTACTAAAATATCTTGGTACTTCCGTACCTTCTTCCAAAACCATTAGTACATTGTTTCCACTGTACATGGCCGTATTTATGGACTCTGAAAGACGTTTGTGAAAATCTTCGCTCTCCACGACTTTAAGTCGGTCAATTACAATTTCTATATCGTGGGTCTTGTAGCGGTCTACCTTCATCCCTTTTACAAGGTCCTTGATTTCCCCATCTACCCTAACTTTTACAAAACCTTGTTTGGCAATTTGTTCAAATAGCTCCCTATAATGCCCTTTTCTGGATTTTATGATTGGCGCCAATATGTTTATTTTCTTATTGGCATAAGATGCAATAATCAGGTCTTTTATCTGCTCATCGCTATAACTTACCATTTTTTCCCCAGTATTATAACTATGGGCGTCTGCCGCACGGGCAAAAAGTAAGCGTAAAAAATCGTAAACTTCCGTTATGGTCCCTACGGTTGACCGGGGTGATTTAGATGTTGTTTTCTGTTCTATGGCAATTACAGGCGATAAGCCATCTATCTTATCCACATCCGGACGTTCAAGTCCGCCTAAAAATTGTCTTGCATATGCGGAAAATGTCTCAATATACCTTCGCTGGCCTTCTGCATATATGGTATCAAAAGCAAGTGAAGATTTTCCACTTCCCGATAGGCCGGTAATTACTACCAACTTATTTCTAGGAATGGTGACATCTATATTTTTAAGGTTATGTGCTCGAGCGCCCTTTACCTCTATATTTTCTTCGTATTCAATCATGTATTCACAGCAAAGTTGCAAAAGTACGATTTTGAGTGCGAATTAAGTACCCCTATAAAACTGTTTAAATGACCTTATTGCAAAATCTTATGACGGTTAAAATATGATATTGTTTTCTTCTAGGGAATCCAATAGGACGACCTTATTTTTTATAAGGATGATTTTAGGGTCTACCGCAATTAATTCAAGTAGGTAATTTTATATGGATTTCGGTTTTTATAGGACATAATTATTTTAGCTGTATGATAGGAATGCCGCTTGGGAATCAACATTTCTTCTAAATCTTGAATAGAGGCAATGACCATAGTTTGGTCTAAAAAACCATACCCTTGATAAACTCCATGAAGAATTAATATAAAACTCCGTTCTGCACGGGTTCTTCCTTTTTCAAAAATGACGTAGTTCTCATTTTCCTTGTTCAAGAAGTCCAAGGCTTTTTCAACCCTTGCATTGTAGTTAGCAACTTCCTCTAACCCTTTGCATACCCCAAGGCATGAATTATTGGGGTAGGTAGAGCATTTACCTAATTTGCTCGTTAAACCCGTAGCCGTGGGGCATAGCATAAACTTTGCAGTAAGCTCCATGAGCCTTTTGGTGGCATCACCACGTTTTAAAAAGATTTCTGTAGGTGTATGTTGATAGGGGCGTCTCTCTATACGTAATCTTAAAACTCCTTTTTTGTCTTTTTGAGGTGCAATATGATAGGTAATATATTCTTTTTTTTGAATGTAATTGAAGTGTGGGTCCAATTTTTGGATTAAATCCGCCTCTCGTAATAATGCCAACAATTCACTGCCCGTGCTTTCATAATCTATATGATTGGTAGCCATGCATAGTTCCCGTTCTTTTTCAGAAGAATTATAAAAGTGACTTAAAACACGCTTTTTTATGTTTTTTGCCTTGCCTACATAAATTACCTCTTTGTGTATATCCTGAAACTTGTAGATTCCTGGTAAACTAGGTAAATTTTCCACATACTTAAAAGCAGCGAAATTGGGAGTTGAAACGATTTTTTTGATTTTAGGCCGAAGCATAGAATCAATAAAATTTTCATCTTCGTCTAACAATAACAACCGTTGAAACAAGACGGATACAGCTTCATTTTCATCTTGGTAATCATTTAAGTCGTTATAGGAAATATTAAGAACACTACAGATGTAGGACAGTTCATGATTAACCAAATTGGGCAATAGTTTTTTAGCCAATCTTTGAGTGCAAATTTGTGGCATTTTAAATTGATTCCCTAAATATTTAAATTCCGATTGCAGCGCAAAATGTATAAATGAAGCATTGTGGCCTACCAATATGCAATCTTCTAATTCTGATAACAGTGTTTCTGCTACATCCCTAAAAGTGGGGGCATCCAATAAAATTTCATCACTTAATCCAGTTTTTTGCGCTAAATAATTGGGTATTCTTTGTTCTGGATTAATATTCGTGGAAAAGCTTTTTGAAAAAGACGCTATGCTAACCATTTGCATCTTAATCTGTACTATTCGTAAGGGATGGGGTTTTCGTCCAAAAGCGGTTATGGAAATAACGGCAAAATTTTTATTGGTCATGGTAATGATTAACTAAAATCCATCCCTGAGGATAAGTCTATTTGATTGGGTTCCGGGGCATCTTTTATACGATTAAATTCATGGCCAATGGTTTGTTGTATGACCAATTTTTCCGGTAAACCTGATAAAAAATAGGTTTCTGCATCATCTGTAGGTTGCCCTGTATTAGAAGGTATAGATTTACCATGAACCGCAGCAATGGAAGCGGTATTTCTGGTAATGATCAATCTGTTTTTAGCCCTGGTAAGCGCTACATAGAGTACACGTCGGTCTTCTTCTATTGCATCGGTATCATCTAATGACCACGCTGATGGGAATGATTTTGGAGAAACATTTAATACAATGCACACATCTGCTTCTAACCCTTTAGCTGAATGTATGGTAGAAATAATAACATGGTCCTTGTTCTCGGAAGTTGCCAACTGCGATTCGCTCAAAACCGGTGACCCGTTCATTTTTTCGGCATTGTCCAAAAGGCCTTCTCCAATAAACTCACCAAGGCTAGCATAACTATCTGCCAATAATTTTAATACCGGAAAATCACCTTTACGTTTTTCTACCCAGTCTTTTCTATATCTAAAGGCCAGCCCCAAGGACATGGCTTCATAGGCAATATCTACCATTTTGCCCACCTTGCCCTTCTCTTTCTGCACCGCATTGTATAATTGGGATATTTTTTGTCCGTCTTTACCTGGTATGGCATTTTCCAATAATGTAGGAATAGGCGTTTTTCCTTCGTCCGCAATAATTATGGCCATAATTCTAGAGGCCCTAACTTCACCTATTCCTTCCCAAAAGGTTAAAAAACGTACCCAGGCAATTTCATCGTAAGGATTGTTTACTATGCGTAGTAGAGATACCAAATCCTTTATATGTGCTGCCTGTAAAAATTTACGCCCACCGTAGGTGACATAGGGTATTTTTCTTCTGATGAATACCGCTTGCAATGTTTTGGTATAAAACTGGGATCTTGACAATATGAGGTGGTCAGAAAATTTTCTGTCCTCGTCCGTATAATTTTTCAGAATTTCATCGGCAACCCAATTGGCTTCTTGCCATTCATCACTTACGTTCAATAATATGGGGCGTTCTCCAGATCCACGGACAGAATCCAGCCTTTTGTTATATGCAATGGGCGATTTATCCAATAGCCAATTGGAGATATCCAAAATTTCTTGAGTAGACCTGTAGTTTTTTTCCAATTTAAAAACTTCCGAATCTTGAACCCGTTCCTTAAATTGATGTACATTCTTAAAATCTGCTCCACGGAACGAATAAATGGATTGTGCATCATCGCCCACGCAAAATAAACTACAGATTTTAATGAAAGGAGATAACAGTTCCCATTGCAATGGGTTGGTATCTTGCATTTCATCGACCAATAAATAATCTAAATCTTGAGAAAGTAGTTTTCTAGCTTCGGGGTTCTTTTTTAATTGAGTGGAAACCACCAATAACAGGTCATCATAATCCAAATACCGCTGCTCCATTTTTTTCTTTTGATAGGCACGGAGCAAGAGCTCTACGTTTGGTTTCATGGCCGCGATTTCATATTCGGTATCTTTATCCTGTTTGCCCTTGTAAACCAATATGCGTAATGATTCCGTCAGATTCTTTTTTGTATTTCTGGCATAGGAATATACGTCTAACAATTGTTGGGGTTTTATACGTAATTTGCCATAAGCTTCACTTTGGTTACCGGCAACCATTTTCATAATACCCAATTGGTCATCTGGGTCTATTACCGTAAAACTGGCCGCACCAAAAAGATTGGGATATTTAATGATTAATTGGTTGCACCAAGAATGAAAGGTAGCACCGTTCAATGAGTTGCCGCTAGATTGTGGTAGGCTGGCCTTAACCCGTTCTACAATTTCATTGGCTGCTTTTTTTGTGAACGTAAGTATTTGAATCTTTGACGGATTGGCGCCATTTTCTATAAGATAGGCCGCCCGTGCAATAATTGTGCGCGTTTTTCCCGTTCCCGCACCGGCAAGTACAAGCAAGTGCTTACCAGTATATGTAACGGCCTTTAATTGACCTTTATTTAATTCTTCCTTTAAATGCATTTAAACGTATTGAGTACATAAATGACCGCAGAACAAAATGACACTGCGCTTAAATAACTATTACAATCAGTTAAGATACTAGCTGTTTATACTAATCGTAATAAAATTTTGGTGAGGTTGATGGTCGCTTACAAAATTAAATAAAATATCCATGAATAGGTAGTGGTCTTAAGTTAGGTACATCTAATATCTTCATTAGTATTTAGTTACTATTTTATTAAAGCTCTAGTTCGGTTAAAACCTGTGCCATATCAAATTCAGCTGTGTGCATGGTACTAAACAAATCGCCTTCTTTCTCCAATCTTTTAGGATAGGTCTTCATCATATATTTCTGAGGACTTAAATCATTATTTAATTCTTCCCAATGTATGGGAGCGGAAATAGGGGCGTTGATAATGGGCCTTACAGAATGTACGGCGGCTACGGTATGCCCCTTTCTATTTTGTAGATAGTCCAAATATATTTTCCCTTTTCTTTTATTGATGGTACGCTCCATAGTAGTTAATTCTGGCAATTGTTCTTCAATGATATGGCACAACAGTTTTATAAAATTACGTACTTCTTCATAGGTATAGGTTGCTTGCATGGGAATATAGATATGAATTCCCCTTGATCCTGAAACTTTACAAAAACTAGTAATTGACACCTGTTTTAGTAAGTTTCTGAATGCTTTGGCAACTTTAACCACGTTCTTAAAATCCATATTTTTGGGTGGGTCCAAATCAATAATTCCATAATCTGGATGGTCTAAATGCTGTATTCTTGAGCTCCAAGGGTGAATCTCAATACAGCCTAAATTGGCCATATAAATCAAAGTGGCCGTATTTTGGCATACAAGATAATTAATGTCCCTATTGGACGATTTGGAATATATGGGGATGGTTTCTATCCAGTGTGGTAAATTTTCATTGTCTTTTTGATAAAAACTTTCCTGCTCTATTCCATTAGGATGTCTGTGCAAACTTTGAGGTCTATCTTTTAAGTGCGGAAGTATGTGGGGAGCTATTTGTAAATAGTAATCTATTAAATCATATTTCCTTAGTCCGGAATTGGGCCAATAGATTTTGTCCAGATTTGAAATAGGAACCTTATAGCCATCTATTTCTATGGTTTCTTTTCTAGATACTCTGTTCGTAGTGGAGTGGAGTTCTACTTCCGATTTCTGTCCCGTAGTAGGTATTGCAGTCTTAAGACGCTTGAATACCGGATTTCTTAATAACCCATTTTTAGTACGTTCCGTAAACTTAATTTCACACTCTACGAGGGGCAGAGTATAATGTGCCTTTCGCCCTTTTAATGGAATTTTTTTACGAAACGGATTCTCTGGGGTCTCCAGTGATGAGAGTGCTTTGAACAACTCATTACGTTGAGAGGTTGTAAAGCCAGAACCGCAATTGCCAATATACGCCCATGTGTCATTATCTTCAATACCAAGTATTAAGGAACCAATGCGTTCAGTACTGTTGGTAGATTCCGTAAAACCACAGATTATGGCATCAATACTTTGAACTCCCTTAACTTTTAGCCATTTTTCCGTTCTATGGCCAACGGCGTATGTAGATGTAGCTTCTTTGGCAACGACACCTTCCATACCCGCTTCTATGGCTTTATGGTATAACGCAGATCCCATACCTTCTACATGGTCGCAATACTTACTAATTTCCAAGTCTAAAAGAACTTCTGGAATCAAGCTTTTGCGTTCAAGTAAGGTCAAGTCCAGCATGCTATGACCGTTTAAATACAGCATATCAAAGACATAATATCGCAATTCTCCTTCTGCATTGGGATAATTCTGTAGTTCGCCAAATTGCGATACCCCTTTAAAATCTACCAGTACTACTTCGCCATCAAGAATTACTTCATTGTCTAATAGTTGTAATTCATCATGTAGTTTAGAGAATTTGGTATTGAAATTTATACCGTTTCTAGATTGCAAGAGAACTTTGTTGTGGGTTATATGTGCCAATACACGGTAACCATCCCATTTAAGTTCATAAATAAAATCCGGATGATTAAAAATTTTTTTGGTACTTGTGGCTAGCATGGGTTGTATTATGCTACCGGGACGTATTTTCTGAGGATGTTTTTTTAAACTGCGCTCCGTAACGGGAACTAAGGTTTCTGCATCATAAATGGTATTTACGGCATATGCATCTTTCTTCTTTATCAACAACCATTGCTCATTACTTGCTTTACGGGTAGTACGGACCAAAGCAAACCTACCGGCAATTTTTTTGCCATAAAAAATCAATTTAAGATTGCCTACGGTTAATTGTTCAAGGAGGGTTTTACCTGTTTCCTCCGTATCTATTTCAAATAACCCTTCATCCCAAATAATCATTTTACCGGCACCGTAATTTCCTTTGGGTATTGTTCCATGAAAATTTAGATAGGGTATGGGGTGGTCCTCTGTTCTTACTGCCAAACGTTTATCTGACGGATTCATGGACGGCCCCTTGGGAATTGCCCAACTCTTTAGGCTGCCATCAATTTCTAAACGTAAATCATAATGTAGGTGAGAGGCTTGATGCCGTTGTATTACAAATCTTTGGGTGTGGGAACTAGCAACAGATTCCCCTTTAGGTTCTGGGGTATTGTTAAAATTCCTTTTCTCATTATATTTATTTAGACTCAAAGGTTAAGATGCTTGTTTTTCCCGTTTTTTTAGACTCGCCTTTAATTGTGCCATCAAATCCTTTGCAGGAGTTGGTTTAGATTCAAATTTCTGCGGCTTTTGTGTTTTTCCTGTGGACTTGGATTCAATGATTTTTAGTAATTGCTCATTGTATACATCCTTAAACTTGGCAAAATTGAACTCTTCTGTATATTGGTCAATTAAGGAAATGGCCATATCCAATTCTTTTTTGGCAATTTTGGTATTGGGGAGTTCCAGTTCACCGGTATCCCTAATTTCATCCTCAAACCTAATTACATGCAGTACCAGCGCATCTTCGTAAACTCCAATTAAGGACAAGTGTTCCTTTTGGCGCATTACAAAAGTAGCAACCCCTAATTTCTCTGTTTTTTTCAGGGCATTACGTAGTAGGGTATAGGACTTTTCGCCTCCTTTTTGCGGTTTTATAAAATAGGGTTTTTTAAAAAGCACATCAGATACTTCATCTTCCATTATGAATTGTTCAATATCAATAGTCTTGCTTTTTTTCATATTGGCATTCTCAAAATCTTTCTTTTCCAAAACAATGTACTTATCATCCTTTTTGTAGCCTTTGACAATATCTTTCCACTCTACTTCCTTGCCCGTGTCTTCATTAACCCGTTTATAGCGTATTCTAGCGCCATCATGGCTGTCTAACATATCCAAATCCAATTTTCTGTCTTCTGAACCGGAAAATAGTTTTATGGGGATAGATACTAACCCAAAACTTATGGAACCATTCCAAATTGACCTCATTGTGTATTTTGATTTACATTTTTAAGTAGGTTACACCTTGTTATTCTTGTAATTTCCATAAGTTCCTTATGAGTTACCTGATAATTTCCAAGACCGGATTTCATCTTTAATCTCTTGGGTAGATTGCTTTCTTGTTTGAGCTATACGCTCTATAAGCGTTGCTATGTTTTCTGTTTTAATTTCCTGCTCCATAGCTTCTAATTCCGGAAAATTTGCAACGTATTCATCCCTTACCGCCAACCATTGTTTTTCTAAGTGGATGTCGTCCGAAGAAATTGCTACTCCGCCATTGTTTACAGGATTGCCAACTTTCTTCTTCGCTGTATCAACAGAATCCAAACTAGATTTTATTCCTTGATTTTGTTGTACTTCATTGGTTAATCCTGCTTTATCATTTTTATACTTTGTGCCCATAATTTAATTTTAAATGTTTACCAAGGTAAGTTAGCATGGTACGGCTCATTGTAATACCTCTAACTATTTAATAATTAACCGTATCCATTTTACATCGCCAACTTCATATCAGGTGAATAAGCTATCCAAGGAGGTTTAGTGAATAACTCTTGATAAAAATAATTATATAATTTGGAATATATCCTTAATTTTGGAATAAATCCAAATATTGAATTATTTTTAAAGGAATAGGTATACTAATTATGGTCCATAAAGAAGCAAGCTTAGTTAAGAAATCAGAAAAAAGCTATAGGGTACAGCGACCTTCCCAAACGGGTTTTTCCAGTCCTGCAACCCATTATAATGAACCAAGAATAGATTTGAACGATACCCTGGTCAGTAACTCATCCGCTACATTTTTTATTAGGGTGGCAGATGATTCTATTTTGGAGTATGGTATTAATAAGAACGATGTGTTAATCGTAGATAAATCTTTGGTTCCTAATCCAGAGCAATTAATATTGGCCCATAAAGATGATGCATTTGTGGTCATGCGCGTATGTGGCTCAGGAGAGCCTTTAAACTTGTGGGGGGTTATTACCTATATCATAAAATCGGTATTATGATTGCCTTGGTAGACTGTAATAGCTTCTATGCCTCTTGCGAGCAAGTATTCAGACCTGATCTTAAGGATAAGCCCGTGGTGGTGTTAAGTAATAATGATGGGTGTATCATTGCGGCCAATAAGGAGGCCAAGGCATTGACTGAAATACCTATGTTTCAGCCCATTTTTAAAATCAGAAAATTGTTAGATGCCCACCAGGTTACCTATTTTTCTTCAAATTATACATTGTATAGTGATATGTCACAAAGGGTAATGCACACCTTACAGCAATTTTCACCCAGGGTAGAGGAGTATAGTATAGATGAAAGTTTTGTTGATTTATCCCATTATAATCCAGACCAGCTTGACGCATTGGCGCATCAAATAAAGAATTCCATTGTCAGGAATACGGGTATTCCAGTAGGGGTGGGTATCGCAAAGACAAAATCCCTCTCAAAATTAGCCAATAAGTTCGCCAAGAAGGTTCCGGCCAACGACAATATCTACATTGTGGATTCTGAAGAAAAAAGACAGTATCTATTGCACAACCTTTTGGTAAAGGATATTTGGGGCATTGGTAAAAAGCATGCCATTAGGCTTAAAAACAATCAAATCATTACTGCCCTTGATTTTGCGAATATGCCCGTTGCATGGGTAAGAAAGGAGATGACAGTTATTGGGGAGCGACTTTGGAGGGAATTGAACAACATTCCCTGCCTTGACCTAATTTTACAACCCAATGCCAAGAAGGGTATAGGTACCGCAAAATCTTTTGGATATAAGTTGACGGATTATACCTTAATAGAAGAGGCATGTAGCTATTACGTTGCTGAGGTGGCCGATCTATTAAGACAGCAGCAAAGTGCCACATCACAAATTGAAATATCCTTGCAGACCAATCAACATAGTGCGGTAGATAAACAATACAGGAATAAGATTGTCATTACGTTGGACACACCTACGGATAGTACCGCAAAATTGACCAAGGAAGCACTGAAAGGTCTTCGTCAAATTTTTAAACCCGGATATCGATACAAGAAAGTGGGGGTCAACTTAACGCAACTTGTACATAAAAACGAGGTCCAGACCAATTTATTCGATGCTCCACATAAAATTGAGAGCCAGGCAATTACCCATGTTATGGATAATTTGAATAACAGGTACGGTAAGAACAAAATTAAATTGGCTACAGTGGGCAATCGCGATAAGGAATGGGCACTGATCAAGGAGCACAGAAGCCTACGCTACACTACCCAATGGGATGAACTCATGACCATTGGAGGTGCCCAAAAATCTTGATGTAAAGGTCGGTCAAAAGAACAGTGTCCTAGAAATCTTAATCCAATAGTAAAACAAACACTTTTCTAATGGGTCAATAAAACATTTTATAGGACAATCTAAAACCTTAGGTAAGGCTAATTTTATGCATCGTGTAAAACCATTGCATCGGTTTATAACCGTTCGGCTGTTTAATATTTCTTTAAAAATGGTGATGCACTGTATTTAAATATAAGTATATGGGATTTTTAAGTGAGAATGTTATTCAGTTGAACATTAATGGTAAAAAGCATCAATTAACCATACCAATAAGTACCACTCTTCTGGATGCCCTGAGGGAAGTTCTAAATTTAACCGGCACAAAAAAAGGATGCGACCATGGACAATGTGGTGCTTGTACCGTTTTGGTAGATGGTAAGGCCATTAATTCCTGCCTATCCTTGGCCATAATGAACCAGGATCGGGAAATTATTACCATTGAAGGTTTGGCAAACGAGGAAGGTCTTCACCAGGTACAGCAAGCATTTATTGAGAACGATGCCTTTCAGTGTGGCTATTGTACGTCGGGTCAAATATGTTCCATGGTAAGTATGTTAAATATGGATAAAGGAAATACACCGGAAGAAATCAGGGACCTTATGAGCGGAAATTTATGTAGATGTGGTGCCTATGCCAATATATTTAAGGTAGCCGAGGCAATGGTGGCAAAAAAAAATTGATATGAATGATTTTAATTATAGTAAGTCTGGGGAAATAGGGCAAGCGGTCGAAGACTTGACCACAAAAAACCACGCCAAACCCATTGCTGGAGGAACCAATTTGTTAGACTTAATGAAATATAGGGTAGAGAACCCACATTATTTAATAGATGTTAACCATTTGCCGTACCAAGAGATTGTACGCATCGCATCGGGTGGTTTACGATTGGGGGCTATGGTAACCAATGCGGATACGGCCTACCATCCATTTGTGGAAAAAGATTATCCGTTGTTATCAAAGGCAATACTCTCCGGGGCTTCAGCGCAATTAAGAAATGCAGCCACCAATGGGGGAAATTTAATGCAGCGAACAAGATGCTATTATTTCTATGATACCGCTACACCATGTAATAAAAGAGAACCTGGCAGCGGTTGTTCAGCATTAGGGGGCTTTAATAGAATTCACGCTATTTTAGGTACTAGTGAGGCTTGTATAGCCACCCATCCATCAGACATGTGTGTGGCTTTGGCAGCTTTAGATGCGGAAATCGTGGTGCAAGGAGGAGAAGGTGAGCGGCGAATACCCATATTGGATTTTCATAGACTTCCAGGAGATGCCCCGGAAAAAGATAACCACCTGAAATATAACGAGGTGATTACTTCGATAGATTTACCCGCCGATTTGTTTAATGAAAACTATGCGTATCTAAAAGTTCGTGACCGGCCTTCTTATGCATTTGCTTTGGTATCCGTAGCGGCGGCATTACAACTAAAAGGAAATAGCATTGCATCTATAAAAGTAGCCTTAGGGGGTGTAGCCCACAAACCTTGGCGTTTGCCTCATGTAGAGGAAAAATTAATAGGAAAAGAAGCTAGTAAAGAGAATTTTGAGTGGCTTGCAGAAGAATTACTGGCCGGAGCCCAAGGTTTTGGCGATAATGATTTTAAGATAGGATTGGCTCATAAAACAATAGTTAGGGCTTTAAATGAAGCCAAGAAACATTAATGGATTTGTAAATGGATACGGCATATATAGGAAAATCGAGAAAAAGGGTCGACGGAGTTAAAAAAGTTACCGGAACGGCAACCTACGCGGGTGAATTTAAGCCAAAAGGGCTAGTACACGGTTATGTAGTCAACAGTACTATAGCTAATGGTAAAATATTAGCCATCCATACCGATAAAGCAAAAATGATAGACGGGGTTTTAGAAATTTTTACCCATGAAAATCTACCGGAAGATTTACGGCATCATGTAGATTACACGGATCCATTATCGCCTCCTGGTCACCCTTTTAGGCCACTGTACAATGATAATATATTGTACAACGGGCAACCAATAGCCTTAGTGATTGCGGAAAGTTTTGAGCTTGCACGTTATGCCGCAGGTTTAATAGAAGCCGAGTACCACGAAGAGGAATGTTCTACGGATATAAGTAAAAATTTTAATAAGGCTACCTCTGAAGGGGTAGAGGATACCGCACCTAATAGGGGTAATGCAGAATTGGCCTTTACCAATGCCGAAGTACAAATAGATGTGGAATACAGCCAGCCCAGACATTATCATAATCCTATGGAGCCACATGTTTCCATAGCGGAATGGAATGCAGACCAAAAATCCTTCAAAATTTATGACAAGGTACAAGGTGTAAATAGTAGCCAAGAATACATTTGTGGCATATTTAATCTAGGTACAGAAAAGGTGCAAATTTTATCGCCCTTTGTAGGGGGTGGTTTTGGCTCTGGATTACGTCCGCAGTATCAGCTGTTCTTGGCGGCTATGGCGGCAAGAGAACTTGATAGACCTGTAAAGGTTTCACTAACTAGAAGACAAATGTTCTCCTTTGGCCATAGGCCCGCCTGTATTCAAAAACTACAATTAGGGGCTTCCAAGGAGGGGAAGTTGGAGTCTATTATCCATAAAGCATATGGGGAAACTTCAAAATTTGAAAAGTATAATGAAACTATTGTTGACTGGTCTGGAATGATGTATCAGTGTGATCATGTAAAATTGGAGTACCAACTTATACCCGTAAATGTTTATACACCAATGGATATGAGGGCACCCGGTGGAGCAACGGGAATGTTCGCATTAGAATGTGCAATAGATGAACTTGCCATTAAAGCGAATATAGACCCACTGGAATTTAGGCTCATTAATTATGCAGATAAAGATCAAAATGAGGATAAACCTTACTCAAGTAAAGAATTAAAGGAATGTTACGGCCAAGCTGCGGAGCATTTTGGTTGGCATAAAAGACAGTCTAATGTTATCGAGAAAAAAGATGATTCGGTATTGGTAGGTTACGGTATGGCAACCGGTTGCTGGGAAGCTATGCAACAAAAATCATCGGCCAAGGCAGTGCTTGATGCCTCTGGTAAATTAGTGGTGAGTTCAAGTACTGCGGATATTGGTACGGGAACTTATACGGTCATGTCGCAGATTGCCGCAGATACTTTAGGTATAGACATGGAAGACGTGCAATTTAATTTGGGAGATACGTCTATGCCCAAAGCGCCCATAGAAGGCGGTTCTTGGACCGTTTCATCAGTAGGCTCTGCAGTAAAAGCGGTCTGTGTTAAATTAAAGGAGCAATTGGTTGATTTGGCCAAGGTGAACTCTAATGAAAATTTAGATGAGGTTGCTTATGATGAGGTTTCTTGTTCCAATGGGAAATTGGTTTTTCCAAATGGTACATCAATCTACATTAAAGATGTTTTGAACACAGCAAGATTAGATAAAATAGAAGCGGAAAATACCTTGGAACCAGAAGAAAGACAAGAACAGTATTCTTCCTATGCACATTCCTGTGTTATGGTAGAGGTGAACATTGACAAAGATTTGGGCATGATAACCGTACCAAGGGTAACCAGTGCAATTGCTGGTGGACGTATTATTAATCCTAAAACGGCAGAGAGTCAAATTTTAGGAGCTATAACATGGGGTATTGGTATGGCTTTGGAAGAAGAGGGCATGATAGATGACCGGAATGGTAGAATAATGAATGCCAACCTTGCGGAATACCATATGGCCGTCCATGCCGATGTACAACAGTTGAATGTACTTTTTGTTGAAGAGCATGATGATGTCGTAAATCCTTTAGGGGCAAAGGGTCTTGGTGAAATTGGTATTGTAGGTGTTGCTTCGGCTATTGCCAATGCAGTGTATAATGCTACAGGGAAACGGGTGCGTAATTTACCTATTACTTTGGACAAGGTAATAACTTAGCGTTATACCTATGTGATTTATGAATTTTTGATATTGCTATAAGATTGTAATTAGTGTATATTTCGTCGGATTGTAATTTATAAAAAAGTATCTTTTATTTGTCTAACTTGCGGCTAACCTAAATTTAAAATATTGTCTAAAATAAGCGATAGAAACAATGTACGTGTGTTTGGTAATGGTGAGCAAACCATTATTCTTGCCCATGGTTTTGGTTGTGATCAGGCAATGTGGCGATATATTATTCCGTTTCTGAAAAAACATTTTAGGGTACTGGTTTTTGATTATGTTGGATGTGGTAAATCCGATATATCTAGTTATGATTACAACAGATATGGAACGTTATTGGGCTACGCTCAAGATGTAATTGAAATTTGCGAGGAGCTTAATATAGAACAGTCTATTTTTATAGGTCATTCCGTAAGTTCCATGATCGGGGTTTTAGCATCTATTAAAAAACCGAAAATTTTTAAGTCCATGGTAATGATTTGCCCTTCCAGTTGTTATCTAAATACTGACGATTATCAAGGAGGGTTTGAAAAGAGCGAATTGGAAGATTTGTTGGAAATGCTTGATTCTAATTATATAGAATGGGCAAATTACCTAGCACCCGTTGTAATGAAAAATCCAGAACAAGCTCACTTAACTAACGAACTTGCCGATAGTTTTTGCTCTATGGATAAAAGTATTACAAAGAATTTTGCAAGGGTGACTTTCTTTTCCGATAATAGAGAAGACTTGAGAAAAGTGAATATTCCCTGTCTTATCGTGCAATGTATGGAAGACGATATAGCCAATAAAAAAGTTGGCGAATATGTAAAGGATAAAGTACCAAATAGTAAAATCATCTATATGGAGGTTTCCGGTCACTGCCCACATATTAGCCATCCGGAAGAAACTATTAATGTTCTAAAGAAAGAATTATTTACCGAAAAATTCCTCGTATAAATGACGGACTATGATTTGTTGCCATGCGGGGTAATTCGCTTAAATCTTAATGAAACTATTCTAAGCCTAAACCCTTACATTCTTGAAAAATTGGGCTATAGTGCTGCAGATTTGGAAAACACGAGCATCAATTCACTCTTAAGTGCAGGTAGTAGAATCCTTTACAAAACCCATTTTTATCCTACTTTGGTAGGTAAAGGTAAAGTTTATGAAATTGTTCTAAGCTTAATTGGAAAAGACGGCACTAAAAATCCCTTTCTTTTTAATATGTCCTTGGATACTGATTATATCCATATTACGGGATTATTCCTAAATAAGAGAAGTAATTTTGAAAGTGGACTTATAGAGGCGAAAAACGCAGCCGAAACAGCTTTGTTGAAAAATAAGGAATTAATGTTGGCCCATAAAGAACTCGGTAAGATTCAACAGGACCTTGAAAGCCAGTTACAAGAGGAAAAGATAACGAATAAAGAGCTGCGAATACTGAACAAGATGATATCCCACGATTTACAAGAACCGTTAAGGAAAATTCAGCTTTTTGCCAGCAAAACTATTTTAAAAGCAGATAGAGCAAATAATATAGATGTAATACATCATAATCTAAATAGAATTATTGATGTTGCCAACCAGGGGCATATATTGACCAAGAGATTACAGCAATATAGCGAACTGGAATATTACACGCTAAAAAAGGCTCACTTTGATTTAAGACGTATTTTAGAATTAAAAATAGAGGAGAGTACCATATCGGAATATGAATTTAATTATGATTTACAAGTTAATTTTCTTTATGGCGAT
Organism: Maribacter sp. LLG6340-A2; assembly: GCF_045057105.1. GTDB lineage: Bacteria > Bacteroidota > Bacteroidia > Flavobacteriales > Flavobacteriaceae > Maribacter. Next base: position 3,781,077 of record NZ_CP159332.1, read on the forward strand.
GAGGATAAGGTAAATTTATTGTTTACTGAACTTTTTCATTTAATTGGTCGACTAACTAGTCCAAATGGAGTGAAATCTATAAGCATAGCATCCAAAATCTTGTCAAAAGAATCGACTAAAAATACGTTACGTATAGAAAATGGTAAGGAGTTGACAATTTTGCTAATTGTAGATCCCAAGATATATGATGAGAACGTAATGGAAATGGTTCACAATAAAGGTCATCATAGAATGGGCATTAACTTGGATACAGTATTCTGTGAAAAAATAACCTCGTTACACGGGGGATCATTTAATTTGAAAATCTTGGACTCAGGAAAAATCAGCATAGAAATTTTGCTCCCGTATGTTACACTATAAGGTGTATTGCCCTATTTAAATGTGTAGCAATAAGATTCAAGACAAAGTTTTACTGAATACATTAAGCTTGAAAGATGTAGGTGCTTTAGAATTAATTAGCTATAAAAAATAATTTTAATGCAAGTTATTTCCAATTAATCATTTTTATCTGAATTTTCATTTTCATCTTCATCTTCCTTGACCAGCATTCTGTGGTCATTTTTCTTTAAACCAACTATTGCAATAATATTGGTAACCGTTCCATATAACATTAATATAGTACCTACCATCATACCGCTAATTACAGAAGATGAGAATAATGTAGCCCAATAGATATATTTATACCATGACATATCTAAATTGTCTGCTTCTGATATTGGAATGTTAAAGAATTGAAATAGGACCAGGGTGCTTATAAAAAGTATCGTATCAAACTTTGCAATGCTTAACACCTGTTTGTAGTGGCTTTTTTTTAGTTGAGTATCCGTACCCGTACTAATACCTAACAAGGTCAATAATAAGGCTAAAATTGTAGCGGAAGCCAATATTATTGTATTGCAAAGCATATTTAGTCCTTGAATAGAAGAGCTAAGTAATTTTTTTGCTTCATAACCTGAGATGTTTCCTAATATAAAAACACCGAATACGATAAAAATAGTGGTGATAGAACCACCTATTATTGCTCGTTTATTAATTTTAAAAATATTTTTCACCGGTCTATGATTTTATATCCTATAGATTTAAAACTTCCACCATTACTATCTTTTGCCGAACAAGCGGTCAAAGCAACAATTAAATCCATCTGAGCTTCAAAGCAAACGTAATCACCTGAAATTGAAGTAGGTGGCTTTACGTTGATTTTTCCGGTTTCATCAAATACAACATTCATAAAAATATTGAATGCAGTAGGTATATCATCTTTTTCAATACCGTATTCTTCCAAATTTTTGTAAAGATTTTCAAAACAACTTGGGTGATATTCTTCCATGCCGTAAAAATGTTTAAACGTTTTTCTATCGCAGGGTGCAAGTAAGAAATCGTTTCTGCCATTGGTATCTTCAACAATCTTAACCATTTTATTACTTCTGTTGCTCCAGAGGTAGTTGCCTTTGGTCAGTAATATAGATTCTTCAAAATCAAATGTTTTACCAGAGGATATTTTTTCATCTTTATCATTCATGTTTATGAACAAAATGTCCGATACTTGCTTACCTTCAATATCGATAACTTTTAGTATTTGGCCTTTTTTGAGCATTAAAGAAGCTCCGGATTTTGGCGGTATTGTAATCATTTTTTATTGAATTGATATGGGCATTTCCAATTGTTATCTACAGCTCTTCCACTATATTGCCTTGCTTCGCTGTTAGTTCCAAAATCTTCTAACATAGGATTAATAGAACCTTGATATACTTCATCTCTACTTCTAATCAAATCCCTTACACGAGTATAACGATTAGATTTACGAAGTATCTCAAACTGATTATGTAAATTAAAAACGATCATTGGTACTGGTGATGACCGGGCCTTTCTTGAAGCATTGGGATGCATACCAACAATATAGAAAGAATTTCCAAGGATACTCATGCTAAAATTTGACGAGGATACATCAGAATCGGTTTGTTTGTCCCATTCACAGTAGTCTTCTTTATGGAGCTGGTATAGCAATTTCCAAAGTGCGTTTTCAAATGCTAATTCAGATTCAAATTCATCATCTTCAAAAACAGCTATAAATGTTTGAAATTTTTTAGATTCATCATCAATTTCATTTAAATACTCATATAAATCTTCTAATAGAGTAGGTATGCACTTAAAGGAAAATCTGCTGTAGTTATGAATAGTAAGATTATCGTTGGCCACAAGACTTTGTGCCATTACACAAGGGTGGTCATCAAGAATAAATTCTCTTACCATTTCATCTGTAGTTATTGTACTATCAATTGTATTCAGTTCCATGTAATTTCTTTTATTGTTCCGTTCATTGAAAGATGAACATGACTTATAGAAATACGGAAAGTTTTCGCTTGTATCTTTACCACTATCTTATCTCATTTTGGTATTCACGTCCTTGTTTCCAATAGTAGCATTTTAAGACTTTTCATTAATAATTTGCCATCTTTAAACATTAGAATAGGTGCTAGTTAATAGACTATTGAACCTAAACTATTTGCTTTTTTTTTAGTAAAAAATGGTTTGTATAATCATCAATTAGGCAATTGAAATCTTAAAAGTAGATTGCTCAGGACTTAGAATTATCGTTGCAAGAAAAGATTCCTTGAAAAGCTCGTTTCTCCATATTTAATTTCATCGTTAGATATGTAAAATTAAACTATGTTAAACCTTAAGGTTGTCTCAATCGTTTTAATCACTGACGCTTTTGCCAAACTACGAATCTTATCAGTTTTAACTTTGAAAGATTACCTATTTGGTCGTTATAATTTAAGTAAGGCATCTGTAAATTATCTCAGAGGAATAAATTGTGATGGTAAACATTGATAAATACTATAAACAACTATCAAGCTACAATCTAAAAGTGGTGAATAGACTTATTTTTAATTAGATATTACTTCAAACCTATTTGTAATACTGGATTAATTTAAGATATGATAGGGAAAAGGAGTCTTCTTTAGTAGTAAATAGTTAAATCCAAAATTTCTAACAGCAAAAAGAAAGGTTATTGAAAGAGCGAAGTACTATGTTTAAATTTTCTCTGATTTTATATTATACTTTATTTCTTGTTATTGCCTGAATTAAAGAGAAAAAATTACTTTTTGCAGACAAATCGTGTTCTAAAACGTGTTCACTTTCGTGTTCAAATGTAACTGTTTCTTGAAATATAGACATAAAAAAACGGTTTAGAGTGAACTAAACCGTTGTTTTGGTACATTTTACTAGTGTAGCGAGAGGGGGGCACGATCCCCCGACCTCCGGGTTATGAATCCGACGCTCTAACCAACTGAGCTACCTCGCCAAATTATTTTTAAACGGCTGCAAATATAGGGGTAATTTATTTGTTCTTCAACTAAACCTGCTTAAAAAATTTATAGTGGTCATTTATTTTTTTATCATACAGAAATATATATATTGCTCTGAATAAAGTAGTAGATAAATGAGCGATAAAATAAAATTCGAAATAGAGTTTGTGATTCAGTCTTCACCACAAATGTTATATCAGTATTTGGCTACACCATCTGGTCTGTCAGAATGGTTTGCGGACAATGTAAATTCAAGAGGTGAAACTTTTACCTTTATCTGGGATGGCGCAGAGGAAGAAGCTAAACTTTTAAAAAGGAAGACAGATGAGTTTGTACGTTTTGCTTGGGACGAAGCAGAGGACAACAGCTATTTTGAAATGAAAATTATCGTTGATGAAATAACTAAAGACGTATCCTTATTCATTACAGATTTTGCTGATGAAGATGAAGTAGATGAATCTAAAATGCTTTGGACCAACCAAGTTTCAGATTTAAAGCAAGTGTTGGGTTCTTCCTAAGAATTCCTTTCAATTACAGTATCTTTGAGCCTTAAATTTTTTAAGGCTTTTTTTATGGTCAATTTTAATGGAGAATTGGTAGATGACAAGGAATTAATTTTCACTGCAAACAATAGGGGATTACAGTACGGAGATGCCCTATTTGAAAATATACGGGTTGTAAATGGCGAAATCTTTTTCCTAGAAGATCATTATTTACGTTTAATGTCCTCGATGAGGATTTTAAGAATGGAAATTCCCATGAATTTTACTATGGAATTTATGGAGGCTGAAATTTTAAAATTGATATCAAAAATCAGTATAGATAAAGGATATCAAGTTAAATTCATCGTTTATAGAAACAATGAAATTGAGAACGGCGTGCTCACCAATACCATTTCATACGTTATAACTACGCATGATTTATACCATACCTTTTTTACTATTTCAGATAGTAGTTACGAGGTAGAATTGTATAAGGATTTTTATAAAAATTCTACCATGTTATCCAATTTAAATACTACGAACAAGATTTTAAATACTGTTGCCGAAGTTTACGCAAAGGAAAATGATTACAACGATTGTTTATTATTGAATGAGCGTAAACAAGTGATAGAAACATTGCAAGGCAATTTATTTTTGGTAAAAGATAATGTTATAAAAACACCGCCTTTGGCAGATGGTTGTTTAAATGGGGTATTGAGAAAAAAATTGATGGATATAGTATCCAAATTAGAGGATTATCAATTGGTAGAAGAAAGCATTTCGCCATTTGAACTTCAAAAAGCGGATGAATTATTTTTAACCAATATTATAGACGGGATCGTACCTATATCTAAGTACAGAAAGAAAAATTTTAAGGATACAGTAGCTAAATCACTTGTTGGAAAATTAAATGCCGCCGCACGTCTTTCCTTGAGTAAAACGGTCTAATTAAGACTTGGGTTTTCCGGAGCATTGGACCACAGGAGATAATTGCCGCCCAATTGGATCATATTTTCTTTCCAAAAGGCATTGGCCGCTTTTTGTATTATTCTACTCTCGTGCTCATTTTCAACAACAATCCAAGATTTTGAGGTCAATTCTTCATCTAATTGTAATGAGGACCAACCGGAATATCCTAGAAAGAAACGAATGTCGTCTTCAGAAATAATTTCTTTATTGATCAGCTCAATAGTTGTTTCAAAATCTCCTCCCCAAAATATACCATCGGAAATTTCCACGCTATTATCTATAAGATGCGGAACCTTATGGATAAAATATAAATTGTCCTGTTCTACCGGGCCACCGTTATACACTTGAAACGGTAACTCAATTTCAGTAACCAGATCATTGATTTGGTATTCTAAAGGCTTGTTTAATATAAAGCCTACAGAGCCCTCGGTATTGTGTTCTGCCAGCAATACAACGGATCTATTAAAAGATACGTCACCTGTTAATGTGGGTTCTGCAATCAATAATTTACCCTTAGTTGGTTTTAAAGAGACCATGTATATTAACTTATAATAAACCTAATGTAAGATAAATCCTCTTAATTTCAAAAACCATTAAATAAAAAAAGCGCCACTATAGGCGCTTTTCATATTATATGTATGCAAATCTTAGTTTACAGCTTTACCTAAATCAGCTCCAGCTTTAAACTTAACTACATTTTTAGCAGCAATTTGGATAGTTTTTCCTGTTGATGGGTTTCTACCTTCTCTTGCATTTCTTTTAGATACGGACCAAGAACCGAAACCTACTAAAGAAACTCTATCTCCTTTTTTAAGAGAACTCTCAACATTTCCTAAGAAAGATTCTAATGACTTTTTTGCCGCAGCTTTTGTGATGCCAGCGTCAGCTGCCATTGCATCGATCAATTCTGTTTTGTTCATAATGTGATTAATTAATTGTGATTAATATAATTTTTATACCTGATAACAAATTTATATGGATTTATGACCAACACAAGTAAAATGGGCGGAAATCCCTTATTTTGTTGATAACTCAGGAGGTTTGTTAATAAAGTAGGTGTTTTTTTACATTTCGCCCAGCCCAATAACCACGGGGGTTTAACCCATTTTGGTATTTTGGTGGAGTTGAAGGCCGTTTAAAACATCTTTGGTATGCATTCTTTTTTTACCCTGTAATTGCAATTCTTCCAATATTATGTACCCATCCTGTACAGCTACCTTCATTTCTTTTTTAGAGAAAACCAAGGTGCCATTTGCTAAATCATGCTCGCTTTCTTCAATGTTGGCTTTATAAATCTTGGTAATAATTTGCTGATCCGCGTTATGCAATATAGTCCATGAAGCAGGGTAGGGGCTTAACCCCCTTATGAAATTATAGATTTCTACAAGTGGCTTGTTCCAGTCAATCTTACACGTGTCTCTATGTATTTTGTGTGCAAGTTTTAGCTCTTCACTATTTTCTTGCTGTGTGGTGTTGAAATTACCTTCCTCTATTCGCTCTAACGTTTTAATGACGGTCTTTGCCCCCAAATGCATTAGTCTATCATGAAGGTCCGCAACATTATCAGTAAAATTAATGGTAGTTTCATCTTGCAGGATAATGGCGCCGGTATCAATTTTTTCATCAATAAAAAAAGTGGTGACCCCCGTTTTTGTTTCTCCATTGATTATGGCCCAGTTGATAGGGGCGGCCCCTCTATATTGCGGTAATAAAGAAGCGTGCAAGTTGAATGTCCCAAATTCTGGCATAGCCCAGACTACCTTTGGTAACATTCTAAATGCGACTACAATTTGAATATTGGCATTCAACGCTCTTAATTCCGATAAAAATTCTTCATTTTTTAGGTTGGTAGGTTGTAAAATTTTCAAATCATGTTGTACCGCGAATTTTTTAACGGCAGATTCGTTCAATTTTCTGCCTCTACCAGCCGGTCTATCTGGTGCGGTAATGACACCAACAATCTTATAATTCTTGTTTACGAGCTGTTCCAAAATTCCCACAGCAAAATCTGGGGTGCCCATAAATACTATTCGCAATGCTTTTTTGTTATCTGTGTTCATATTCGTTTAATGCGTTTAATGATATCTGTTTTTCTTCCAATAATTCTTGGAGCGCCGTAATAAGATTTTCTTGTTCTACACCCAATTTTTCTTGTAACAATTTAGATGATGCTCTTTTTTCCCTGAGCAAAGTTAGAATACCTTCTTTTAATTGTTGTATATCGGTAGGTGTTACTTTCCTTTTCTCACAAACATCACAAATACCGCAGGCACTTTTTTGTTGTTCGCCAAAGTATTCCAATAATTGTATACTTCTACACGTATCAACATTATCAATATAGTCTAGTATCCTTGATATTTTTGCGGTCTTTACTTGATTTTGCTCAACGATAATTTTGGAAAATCTATTAATGGTACGGTCATCATCCCTAGGTACCAAAAATGAAATTTCCAAATCTGTTGGTGAGCTATGGTAGTCGATAATATCATCCTTGGCCAATTTTTCCAAATTAAATTGAACTACAGATTCTGGCCTGTTACTTTTTTTGGCCAACAAGTAAGTATTAATTTGGGTATCAAATTCAAAAAGTCCACCATAGGTGCGTAGAACAATCTTAATGAACTCCTCTAACTTAGGGTTCTGTTGAAAATAACGATAAATTGATGCTTTATCGGTTTTAAATTTTACCGTCGTCTTTTTGGAAAAATTTTCAGATAAGGAAATAACGGAATTTCTGTCAAGCAGTTGAAGCGTATTGTACGTTAAATAGGTATTTAATTTATAGGTATTGCAAAACTCATTAAAATGTAACGAAAACTTCTCCTCAACATATTCGCCAATTCCTATTTGAAAATAGTTATTGAGTTTTTTATAGACCAATTTTACATATGCGGTATCTGGTAGAACATCTAAAAATTGTTTTTTTACCAGGAGCTTATCGGTTGTATTGGTCAGTAATATAGCTTTTGCCTTGTTTCCGTTTCTACCTGCCCTTCCTGCTTCCTGAAAATAGTTTTCTATACTGTCCGGTATTTGATAATGTATGACCAATTCCACATCGGGTTTATCAATACCCATTCCAAATGCATTGGTGGCAACCATGACCTGTGTTTTGTTGGTTAACCATGCGTCTAACCTTTCCGACTTTAATTTTTGGTCCATACCTCCATGGAAGAATGTTGCTTTAATATTATTTTGAATTAGGAATGTGGATAATTCCTCTGATTTTTTCCGACTTCTTACATAAACTATGGCACTGCTTTTTACTTGCTTACAGTATCTTTTTAGGTACCCGTTCTTATCCTCTGTCGTAAGTATTCCAAACCCTATATTTTTTCTAAAAAACGAGTCTTTTACCACCAATGGAGATTGTAGTTCCAGAGATTTGACCATATCTTCTGAAACCCGCTTTGTGGCAGTTGCGGTAAGGGCCAAAATAGGTACGTGTGGGTGAAAAGTTCTCAGTATGGCACAATTTAGGTATGCGGGTCTAAAATCATGGCCCCATTCAGAAATACAGTGGGCTTCATCAATAACCATCATAGATACGTTCATAGACTTAATACGCTCCTGAACAAGTTCTTGCTGTAATCTTTCTGGTGAGAGATATAAAAATTTATAATTACCGTAAATACAATTGTCCAGTAGCTTATCTACATCTTCGAACCTAAGGCCACCTTTTAAGCCTAGGGCCTTAATTCCTAGTTCCTGTAAATTGTTCACTTGGTTTTCAATGAGGGCGATCAAAGGGGATATGACAATACAGATGCCTTCCTTCATTAAAGCGGGTACTTGAAAACAAATGGATTTTCCGCCTCCGGTAGGTAATAGCCCTAAAACATCTTGGCCTTTTAATATGGCATTGATAATATCTTCCTGGGAGCCCCTAAAATTTTCATAGCCCCAAAATTTATTTAAGATGTTTTTTGGTGTACTGTTCAACCTGTCTTCTCTATAAAGTCTATTACAAATTGCAAGCGTTCTTCAATGGTTCCAAAAGGAACTTCTACAGGGCGGTAACCTAAGGTTTTGTACGTTTGGTCCAAATGCGCATGAATTCCACAGGCTTGCTCAAAATTTTCCATGCGTTCATTGTCCTGTACATATATATCTTCCCATGGAGGTAAGATCAATACTTCATCATAGGTGTGCTTAACGCAAAGTTCTGTATAATAGGGTTCTACAGGCTGCTTAAAATAATTCATATAAGCAAGTACATCCGGTAGTCCACGATCATAAAATAAATGGGGTTGCTGTAGATTTTCGCCCTCCTTAAAATGTTTTAAACGCGCATGAATCAGTTGGTCGTTGAAACTTTTGGCATCTTCAACAAAATCTATAGGGTTTACCAATTGGTCATTGACCTCCTTATTGCCAAGGGCATCTAACGTCATGGTCCTGATTACTTCGTGAAAACAATGAAAGCCATGCTTTTCCAAAGAAGAAATCAATACGGTCTTACCTGTGCCGGGACCACCTGTGACAACTATTCTTTTGTTTTTCAATTTCTTACAATTAGCAGACAAAAGTACATAAACCAAGAGTATAAAAAAACTGACGCAATACCCTTATCTTTGCATAAAATAGAAGCTATGGATGAAAATAATCCTGAAGAATTTTATAAAAAGTTAAGAAGCCAATTAAAGGAAACCTCTAAATGGCCTTCCAATTATCTCTATAAATTTATAGTTAAAAGCGATACGGATAAGGTGGAAAAAATTCAGCACATATTTGATAATATGGGGGCCGTCATTAATTCCAAACAATCCAAAACAGGTAAATATACCAGTGTTTCCATTACCGTTAATTTGGATAGCCCAGATAGCGTAATCAAAAAATATAAAGAAGTGGGTGAAATAGGTGGGGTAATCTCGCTCTAAAATAGTATTTCAGCTATAATTTTATTAATTTGGCATCGTTATAAGAATACTTCTCAAACATTTTAAGCTAAAAATTTTAATTTGCAATTAGTAGAAAACCTAGAATATAATACGGAACGCTCTCATTTAATTATTCCTGAGTACGGCCGTCATTTTCAGAAAATGGTAGATTATGCCGTATCTATAGAAGATCCTGTAGAGCGGAATAAAATTGCCCAGGCCATTATAAGTGTAATGGGAAATTTACAACCACATTTACGTGATGTGCCAGATTTTCAACATAAACTTTGGGATCAACTGTTTATCATGTCAGATTTTAAATTGGATGTGGATTCACCCTTCCCAATCACCTCCAAGGAAATTTTGAGACAGCGTCCAGAGCCTTTGGAGTATCCACAGAATTTTCCCAAATACCGTTTTTACGGAAATAATATAAAAAGAATGGTAGATGTGGCCGTGGAATGGGAAAAAGGCGACAAGCGTTCAGGATTGGAATATGCCATTGCTAACCATATGAAGAAATGTTACCTTAATTGGAACAAGGATGTGGTAGATGATAAAACTATTTTTAAGCATTTGTATGAATTGAGCGATGGACAAATAGACTTAGCTTCTGAGGAGGTAAGTTTAACGGACAGCGGACAGTTCCTTAAAAATAGGGTGGCCAAAACGCCAAGATCTAATAATTCTGGCAAAAAAAATCAACGAAATAATAACCGCGGTAAGAAACGCTATTAAATTTCCTCTTATTTAGATGGGAACATTCAAAATTGAAGGAGGGCACCAGTTATCTGGTGAAATTACACCTCAAGGCGCAAAAAACGAAGCACTACAAATTCTTTGCGCTGTATTGCTGACAGATGAAAAAGTAACCATTAGTAATATACCTGATATTGTTGATGTCAACAAGCTTATTTCATTATTGGAAGATTTAGGCGTTAAGATTCAAAAAAAAGGTAAAGGTTCCTATACGTTTAAAGCGGATGATGTAAATATGGATTATTTACAGTCCGATCAATTTAAACAAGACGGTAGGGGATTACGAGGCTCCATTATGCTTGTAGGCCCATTATTGGCCCGTTTTGGGCGTGGTTATATACCAAAGCCAGGTGGGGATAAAATAGGAAGAAGACGTTTAGATACCCATTTTGAAGGCTTTATTAAATTAGGAGCCAAATTTAGATATAACCGAGAAGAATATTTTTACGGGGTAGAAGCGGAAGAGTTAACCGGTACCTATATGCTTTTGGATGAAGCATCTGTTACGGGAACGGCAAACATTGTAATGGCTGCTGTCTTGGCCAAAGGTCAAACTACCATTTATAATGCAGCTTGTGAGCCTTATTTACAGCAATTATGTAAAATGCTCAACAGAATGGGAGCAAAAATTTCTGGAGTTGGTTCCAATTTATTGGTAATTGACGGAGTAGATAAACTAGGCGGTACGGAACATAGAATGTTACCCGATATGATCGAAATTGGTAGCTGGATCGGACTAGCTGCAATGACCAGAAGTGAATTGACCATAAAAGACGTAAGTTGGAACGATTTAGGGCAAATACCGACGGTTTTTAGAAAATTGGGAATCACCGTAGAAAAGAAAGGTGATGATATTTACATCCCTTCCCATAAAGATGGTTATGAAATACAGAATTATATAGATGGTTCTATTTTAACCATTGCTGATGCACCCTGGCCAGGACTAACACCGGATATATTGAGTATTATGTTGGTGGTGGCAACACAGGCCAGAGGTGAAGTACTGATACATCAAAAAATGTTCGAAAGCCGTTTGTTTTTTGTAGATAAATTGCTTGATATGGGAGCTAAGGTAATTTTATGCGATCCCCATAGGGCCACTATTATTGGGCACGACTTTAAGTCTACCTTAAAAGCTACAACCATGACATCGCCAGATATTAGGGCGGGTGTGTCCTTATTGATTGCAGCTTTATCCGCAAAAGGTACATCTACTATTCATAATATTGAACAGATTGATCGTGGGTATGAAAATATAGACGAAAGATTACGGGCCATTGGTGCTAAAATTACAAGGGTCTGATCATAAAATAGCACGTAAGTATAAAAAGTAAACTCCATAATACGGTTCGTAGCCAATTATGGAGTTTTAGTTTATAAAGGGTTTCGGCACTATATGCTTTATTCGCTATATGGTTATGTAGGGGAACAAATTGTAAAAACGTGGATAACCATACCCCAAAACTAAAATAACGCTGATCATAGAATACCAATTAAATTGAAGGTACAATTGTAAGAATACGGTTAGCAATTGTCCTAACATAAGTGGTATTACAATAAAGGCTATCCTTTTGGTATATTTGGAATGCCATTTGTATAGGTCTTTAGGCTCGTAAAAGATAAAACTAGGGTATATTATTAGCTGTACCATCCATATGAGTACAAACAGACCCGTATCACAAATAAGACGAATAAGGTCTAACATTACTTTTCAATAATTTCCCCATCAGGATATTGCGCAAAACGCCCACGGTCAGCATCATGCACTTGATCAGGATAACGCCATGGCCAACCTCCAAATTGGGTAAGCCTAAATTCATCCATAGCCTGCTCCAACTCCTTTTGTGTATTCATTACAAAAGGCCCGTATTTGGCTACTGGTTCATTAATGGGTTTGCCCTGTAAGACCAGTAAAAAGGCCTCTTTATCTTTCGCCTTAATAGTCATTTCCTCAGAAGCATCGGCCTCTATTCCATGATTTGGTAAAATGGTTTTTTCTGAAATAATGATTTCCTTTCCATCATAGAAATAAATAGTACGTAGTGTACCTGTCTTTGCTAATGGCAATGTAACCTGTTCATTGGCCTGGATATGAATGGTCCAAATGGCTACGTCGTTATTTAAAACAGCTGCCCAAGAATCAGGAGCTGATGGTAGTGCCTTGTAGTTATCAAAGTTACCGGCAATTAATTTGATAGTGGCACCATGCAAATGTATTTTGGGAATATCTTCATTCCAAAGCATTTTAAAGTGAGGTGCAACCAGTTTGTTCTTTTGTGGAAGGTTTAACCAAATCTGGAAAAGCTCTAAAGTATTTTCTTTGTCGGTATGTAGTAGTGGAAACATTTCTGAATGTTGTACCCCACTTCCGGCAGTCATCCATTGAACATCACCTTCTCCAAATCGGCCTGCAGCTCCTAATGAATCAGAATGGTCACAATAGCCCTTGTTGGCAATAGTTATAGTTTCAAAGCCACGATGTGGATGCGCAGGAAAACCGGGAATAGTTGTTCCATGGTACATACGCCAACCATCCTTGCCTACAAAATCATTACCCAATGGTCTACCCTGTAGGGAATCTTTTGGTCCCATTTCTCCATTGCCTTTAGGATAATGGTCTAAATGATACACACAGAATAAAAAGGGGTCTTGCGTTTGCCAAGGAAAGCTTAGTTGAAATATTTTCATCAATAAAAATCTTAATTAATGTATGGCGGTATTAATTTCTATCCAATACTTATCTGGATCTTGAATATATATTTGACGTACGTTATCTTTTCTAGTGGTTACGGCATTTTTCTTACCTGGCCAATCCCAGTAGGTAATATTGTTTTTTTCTAAATGTGCTATGACACCTTCTAAATCTTGAGTAGAAAGACATAGGTGCATGGATTTATTTTTTTCGAAGGGAACAAAATCGCGCTCAATTAAATGAACATGTGAGTTTCCATTGACCACAAACCAACGTATGTTAGAAGGGTTGTCTGGATGTTTGGTTTCCTCTAATCCTAAAATATTACCATAAAAATCTGCACTGATATTTACATCCGATACCACGATAGATTGATGATCAAACTGAAATTGAAACTTTTGGGCAACACCTACGGTGGAGTAAATACAAAATAATGCGACAATAAAATTCTTCATGATGTTCTGAATATTTATGAGTTTGAAGATACTTAAAATTAAAAGAAGCTACCGTTTAGGATAGCTTCTTTTAATTGCTTTATTTACCCTTTAATGGCGGTGGACCATCGATCATAGGCTCGTAAACTTCGTCTCTTTTTCTGGTTTTAAACTCTTCTTTTACTTTGGTAACCAATTTTGGCTCTTTAAAAAGGTCCAGCATGGTCATTGCCATTGCCTTAGATGCATGTATCATTCCCTTATGTCCAATGGACATACCGCCACAGGCCACTACGGCCCATGAATGCCAAGGAGTACCTTTGGGCGCCACGGAAACACCAAGATTTATATTGGGTACATTCCAACTTACATCACCTACATCTGTTGAGCCGCCACCGGGATTTTCTTCGGTTTCCTTTAAAGGATGCACAGCACCATCCATACCTATTTCTGGTTTGCCTGTAGCTTTTTGTATGGCTTTACCAAAAACCGTTTCTTCTTCCGTATAGGTTATGGGTCCCAATAACTCCAAATTTTCTTGCATGATTTCTCCTCCTGCACGATTTACCAAGGTTTCATAAATTCCGGAAACCAATGAAATTTTATATTCTACATTGGCCATGATTGCCGCACCTTCTGCCATTTCTTTTACTCGTTCATATGTGGGTAGCATTTTTGACCTTTTTGGGTCTCTAACACGAACCCATAATTTTGCGTAATCGGGCACCACATTTACTACTTGACCTCCATCCTGTATATGGTAATGGATTCTAGAAGTAGGTAAAATATGTTCTCTATAGTAATTAATGCCCGTAGTATAAAGCTCCAACGCATCTGATGCACTACGGCCGTTCCAAGGATCGGCTGAGGCGTGTGCGGTTTGTCCGTAGAATTCAACAATAAAATCAATTAATGATAATCCGCTCTGCACATCTGCTTCAATTTCTGCTGACGGATGCCAGCTAATATTTACATCAACATCGTCCCAAAGTCCGGCTTTTACCATCCAAACTTTAGCAAAATATTTTTCTTCTGCCGGTGTACCTAAAAATTTTACCGTACCCTTAATTTTACCGGCGTCCATGAGCTCTTTAATGGCTATGGCAGAACCTAAACTGGCGGTGCCGAACATATTATGACCACATCCATGTCCTGCGGCACCTTCCTTAAAAGGTTCTTTTACAGGTGTAGTTTTTTGCGAAATGCCCGGTAGGGCATCAAATTCTCCAAGAATACTGATTACAGGACTTCCAGAGCCGTATGTAGCGGTAAAGGCCGTGGGTATGTCTGCAACACCTCTTGTTACCGTTAAACCATTTTTTTCAGCATAATCGGCAAGAATGCGAGAAGATTCTGTTTCGTCAAAAGCGGTTTCTGCCAATGCCCAAATAGAATCACTGATTTTAATAAGTTCTTCCTTGTGTTTTTCAACAGATTCAATAAGTTGTTTTTTGTCCTTGCTCAATTTTTGACCAAAAACAGTGGTGCCCAAGCATAAACAGAGCGCCAATAAAAGTGGTTTTTTCATTTTAAATTAGTTTAGGTAGTTATCTCGTTAGTCTTTTTAAAGATACTCAACTTCAACCATAAACTAAATAGAATGCATGGGCTTATTGCAAGATTTGTAGATATCGTAATTAAGCAACCGCTTCTTTATAGGTTTCTAAACAACGTTCCCTTGCTTTTTTGTGATCCACCATCTTATCTGGATAATCATCTGTGCCATATTCTGGAATCCACTTCTTGATGTATTCCTTGTTTTTGTCAAATTTATCTACTTGGGTCATGGGATTGAATATTCTAAAGTAAGGAGAGGCATCCACGCCGCTACCTGCCGCCCATTGCCAGTTGCCTACATTGGAACTCATTTCATAATCCAGCAATTTTTCTGCAAAATACGTTTCGCCCCAGCGCCAATCTATCAACAAATGTTTGCATAAGAAACTTGCAACAAGCATTCTTACACGGTTGTGCATATAGCCAGTTTTATTAAGTTCACGCATACCCGCATCTACCAATAAATATCCCGTTTTACCATTCTTCCACTTGTCAAATTCATCTTCGTTATTTCTCCAATCTATACGGTCATATTTGGGACGGAATGCTTGGTCTACGGTATGAGGAAAATGCCAAAGAATGGTCATAAAAAACTCCCTCCAAATAAGTTCGCTCCAGAATACTTCATTTTTTTCCGCAATGGCCTTCTTTATCATTTTACGGACGGATACGGTACCAAAGCGCAAATGCGGCCCTAAATGAGAAGTACCATTTTCCAAGGCTGGAAAATTTCTGGTGTCTTCATAATTATCGATTAATGTTGGCGTAACATCATAATCAGGAACCTTTATTTCTGATTTTTCAAAACCAATATCACTTAACGATAAATTAGGTAGTCTGGTATGCTCAATTAAATTCTGCAGATGCTGACTTGTATAATTAATTTGTAAATCCTTATCGGCTTCAAATATTTCTTTCCATTTATTTTTATAAGGGGTATAGACCACATAGGGTTCCCCATCATCTTTTACAACTTCAGATTTTTCAAAAATTACTTGATCCTTATATGTTTTAAATTTTATATCATTATCTATTAAAAGTTTACCTATGTTGGCATCACGTTCTTTGGCATAGGGTTCATAATCGCCATTGGTATATACCGTATTAATGTCATATTCGGTTATTAATTTGCTGAAAATATCATTGGGTTTTCCGGAATACATGGCCAATGAACTGTTATGTTTCTCTTGAAGTTCATTTCGCATTTGCTGCAAAGTGTCATATATGAAATTTAACCTTGCATCATCCTTGGGGAGTTTGGACAATATTTCAGTGTCAAAGATAAAAATGGGCAGCACGGGGCAATCTCCCTTTAAGGCCTCCAAAAAACCTACATTGTCATCTAATCTCAAATCTCTCCTAAACCAAAATATAGAAACTTTTTTACTGGACATTAATGTATATTTAAAGTTGATAAGCCACCATCTACACCAAGTACCTGTCCGGTTACCCAAGTACTTTTATCGCTTAGCAAGTATATGGCACTTTGTGCAATATCGTCTGCAGTGCCAACCCTTTTTAAAGGATGTCTATCATCCATAGCCTCTCTTTTCTTTTCATTGTTCAAAAGTCTGCCTGCAAGTGGGGTGTCTACCAAAGATGGGGCAATAACATTAACCCTAATTTTTGGTGCATATTCGGCAGCCATGGACTTTGCAAAACCTTCAATAGCCCCTTTTGCAGCAGATACACTGGTGTGGAAAGGCATTCCCGTACCTACGGCAATGGTACTAAAAAATACCATACTTGAACCTTCGCTCATTTTGCCGATAATACTCTTAACCACCTTTACCATAGCAAAAAAGTTAATTTCCATATCCTGCCTAATCGTCTCCATGCTCATCATCTTAAACGGTTTAAGGTTGATAGTACCCGGACAATATACAAAACCATCAATTTTTTCAGGAAGCTGTGCAAGGTCTAATTCATCTTTTGTAGCATCAAATTCTATATGGGTTATATTTTTATGGTCAATGGATTCTGCCGTTCTGGAGGCTATAAAAAGTTGATGGTTTTCCTTTAACTCATTTACTATGGCTAAGCCAATGCCGTGAGAACCTCCTATAAGTACTATATTTTTCATTTAAAAAGTGTTTAGTGAAAGTTGATTGGGAATATGATTTATGGCACCAAAAAGTTCCTTTAATTTTTCTTCCCTGTATTTAAAAATGGTCAGTAATTGTTTCTTTACCAAAAGCGGATGCGCAATTTGACCAAAAATTCCTAATGGTATTTTGTAATCAATGATATCTTCCATTTCCACACCATGTTCAATTTCTTTGATAAAATGTTTATGGTGCCATAGGGCGTAGGGCCCAAATCGTTGTTCATCTACGAAATACTCGCCAACCCTAACATGTGTAATTTCCGTAACCCATTTGGTAGTGTAGCCGGGAAATGGAGAAACTTTATATTGTATTATTTGACCGGGAAACATAGGTCTATCCGCTCCGGACAAAATATTAAAACCCATATGTTTAGGTGTTATGACCTTTAGATTGTTGGGGTCAGAGAGAAAACTCCATGCCTCTCCCTTAGAAATGGGCAGGGCTTGTTTTGAGTGTAATTGATATAGTTTCATGTTCGGTATTTGTCCAAAGGTATAACCATTATTTGTTTAATTAAAATGAAAATAAGTTAAACAAAAATTAAATATAGTAATATTTGGTTTTTTGTGCCGATGGTTTAACGATTAATTTAAATTTACATCGCTTAAGCAGAAGGTTTTAACGTTATTGTAGTTTATTTTGCATCTATGAAGATTTCCTATCAACATATTTTAGTTGGATTGCTGTTTTTTCTTAGCATGCAACTTCATGGACAGCAAAACTTGCAAACTATTGGTGAACTGCCAGATGCAATTATGGAAAGTTCAGGATTGATTTTTTACAATAATCACTTCATTACCCACAATGATTCTGGAAACGAGCCTGTGCTATATGAATTGGATACCGTGAATTTATCTATTGCTAGGACCGTAGTGGTTACCAATGTAGATAATACGGATTGGGAAGCCATTACGCAGGATGAGGAATATATTTATATTGGAGATTTTGGAAATAATGTAGGCACTAGAACAGATTTAGCGGTTCATAGAATTGAAAAGTCGGCGTTCTTGTCTTCAAACGAGGTAGAGGCCAGTACCATATTTTTTGCTTATGCCGATCAAACCGATTTTACTGATAATGGAAATAGTGATTGGGATGCTGAAGCATTTTTTGTTTTGGAAGATGACTTAATTGTTCTAACTAAACAATGGCAAAGTTTGGGGAGTGTGGCATATGCCTTCCCAAAAACTCCGGGAAGTTACATAGCAGAAAGGGTAGGGGCCATAGAAGATGTTGGTTTGGTTACGGATGCCACATATGATAAGGAGGCGAATATTTTGGTGATTTTGGGGTATTCTACCATATTGAGCCCATTTATAGGGCTTGTAGAAAATTTGGATGCCCAAACTATTTTTAATGGACTTTCATTAAGTTCTTTGGGGTTAAATTTTGTTCAGGCGGAAGGTATTACTACGGTAGGTTCTGGAAACTATTTTTTTACTTCAGAATATTTTTCAAGACAAAACCCAACCATTGAATCCAGTTCAAGACTGTTTTCTTTTCAGCTTATGATCGAAGAACCAGAAGAACCAGAAGAACCAGAAGAACCTGAAGAACCTGAAGAACCGGAGAACCCGGAAGAGCCAGAAATTCCTGAAAACCCGGATGAGAATTTTACCGATAAACTTATTATATATAAAGATACATCCACCAATAATTATCATTATTCTATTTCCACGACAAAGGATATATACGGTCATATCATTTATAATGTACTAGGACAACGCGTTTGGGAAAATGTAAATGAGATACAGAAAGAAGGCACAATCAATATCTCCTTGGAAACTTCTGTGTATTATATGGCGCTCTACTTGGAAGATGGGATCATAGCAAAACCTTTTGCGGTGTATAAGTAATTGAACAATAGCGGCTATTTAAGATTTTATTAACAATTTGGCGGTTTGTTTATCTCTAATTTCGTAGGTATAAACTAATCACTATAATTATGAATAAAGTTGTACTCTTTTTATTGGCAATCGTAGCTTCTTTTACAGTTGAGGCTCAAATTAATACACCGGCAGCAAGTCCGGCTTCAAAATTTATACAAACGGTAGGTTTAACGGAAGTTGTCGTTGACTACTCCAGACCTTCTATGAGAGGGCGAAAAGTATATGGAGATTTGGTGCCTTTTAATAAGCTTTGGAGAACGGGGGCAAACGCCTATACCAAAGTTTCTTTTGATACCAACGTTACCATAGGAGGTAATACTTTAGAAGCTGGTACCTATTCACTCTTTTCCAAGCCAGGAGCTTCTTCTTGGGAAGTGTTTTTCTACACAGATATTATTGGTGGCGGTACTCCTAAAACTTGGGAAGAAGATAAAGTCGTTGCTCAATTGAGCGTACCGGTCTATAAAATGGAAATGCCGGTGGAGACGTTTACCATTACTATTGATGATGTTACAAGCAATGGTGCCAATATTGGGATTATTTGGGAAAACACCTATGTAGCTATACCTTTTTCAGTACCAACCGATGCTACCGTAATGAAAAGTATCGATAAAGCATTGAACGGACCTTCCGCAAATGACTATTACGCAGCAGCAGTATATTACGCTAGTGAAGGTAAGGATATACAAAAGGCAAAGGAATGGATGGACAAGGCAATGACAATGACCGAGAAGCCGGCATTCTGGCAACTAAGACAACAGTCTTTAATTTTGGCAAAAGCTGGGGATAAAAAAGGAGCCATCAGTGCGGCTAAAAAATCATTGGCCGGTGCTAAAGAAGCTGGTAACGATGATTATGTAAAAATGAACAACGACTCATTAAAAGAGTGGGGGAGTAAATAATCGTTCACCTATCATATATAAAAGCCCGTGCGTTACATGCACGGGCTTTTTTTATAATAACTAGTTTAGTTCATTTCCTTTACGCCATCATCAATAGCTAGATGGTAATATTCTGCATCTATGCCTGTACGTTCTTTATATTTTTCCAGTAAGCTAGTTATACAGGTGTTCAATTTACTGGTTTCAACAAGGTTAATGGTGCATCCACCAAAACCGCCACCCATCATTCTAGAACCCATAACGCCATCTAATTCCTCACCAATTTTGACCAATGTATCCAATTCTGGCGTGGTTATTTCATATTGAGAAGACATGGCCCAATGTCCTTGTCTAAGAATCTCACCTACATTTTGCGCATTACCCGCTGTTAGTGCTTGCATCATTTGGCGAACACGGCTATTCTCTTCAATAATATATCTGGCACGTTTTATATCGGTTTTATCTGCTTTGGTTGAAATAAGCTGTAGGTCGTCCAACCCAACATCACGTAAGGATTTTACGTTTTTTTTATTCTGTTGTACCAGTTCTACAATATTTTCACAAGATGTTCTTCTTTTATTGTATTCGGAATCTACCGCTAAATTGTGTTTAATGTTAGAGTTTATCAATACCCAGCTATACCCTTTTAAATTAATAGGGATATAACTATGACTCAAATCCTTGCAGTCTAGGAAAAATGCATTCTCTTTTTTTCCAAATAGAACCGCGTATTGATCCATGAGGCCACAATTAAGGCCAATTTTATGTTCTGCTTTTTGTGCAATCAAAGCTATATGCTCTCTAGTCAATGCTTTACCGGATATTTTTGTAATGGCATAAATAAAACCACAACAAAGGGCCGCAGAAGAGGAAAGACCTGAACCAATGGGGATGTCTCCGCCAAAAACACAATTCATACCTTTTAAAGGATACTTTTCTTCAACTAAAATGTCAATTATCGCTTTAAAATAGTTACCCCAAAAGCGAGCATACTTATTGTGCTTTCCGTTTAATTGAAAGGTAATTTTTTCCGGTTGGGTTAAAAAAGTTTCAATCTTAATTTCACCTGATTCATTAGGGGATACGGCAAAATATATTGCTTTTTCTATAGAGGCAGGTAATACCAAACCTTCATTATAATCAGTATGCTCCCCTATAAGATTAATTCTTCCAGGTGCTTTTATTACGAGTGGTTGGGTGTTATATTGTTCTGTAAAATAGGAGACAATTTCTTTTTGAACCATAAATTGGGCTGAACGTTTTTTTAGGGATTTAGTTTGTGGATAACGGCTTTTTTAACATTCTATCAAACGCTTCAAATACAAAGGATATTATAATGACCAATGCCGCACCAAAAAAGTTTAACCATAAATATCCTAATTTTTCCTGTCCGGAAGGATAAATGTGGATAAGGTAATAATAAATGATACAAATAATAAATTGGGTTATGATCGCCGCAAAAAAGACCGCATTTCCTTTAATGAATCTAAAAAAGAAGGCTATTAAAAAGATGCCCAAAACATTACCGTAAAAAATACTACCAATAATATTGACCAATTGAATTAAATTGTCAAATAAATTGGCCACACAGGCAATGAATATAGCTACTACACCCCATAACAAAGTAAAATATTTAGATGCTTTAACGTAATGTTTTTCCGTAAAAGTACCAGTACGATTTCTCTTGTAAAGGTCCAAAGCAGTTATGGTGCCAAGGGCATTTAACTCTGATGCGGTGGAAGACATAGCAGCAGATAGGATAACAGCCAATAAAAGACCTACTAAACCGCTAGGGAGATTGTTGAGGATAAAATGAATGAATACATAATCCTTATCATTGGTCTCAACTACGCTATTGGCCTGACTTATTAAAGATTTGGCGGCCATACGATTGGTACTATCCCTTTTATTAATACGTATAATCTGCATTTTTGCTTCTTCTACCGCTGTAAATTCCTTAATCTCCAAAGCAGAAGAAAATTTATTCTGGGCAATTCTTTTTTCCGCTTCCAATGCTATTTGGCCTTCCTGCAATAATCTGTAATCTTCTGCCAAAGGTGATTCCATTACGGCTTGTGTAGCCGATGGATTAAAATTCAATGGAGAGGGATTGTATTGATAAAAAACAAAGACCATTACACCCACCAACAAAATAAAAAATTGCATAGGTATTTTGAAAATGGCATTAAATACCAAACCTAATTGACTTTCACGAATAGATTTACCGGATAAATATCTTTGTACTTGACTCTGGTCCGTACCAAAATACGCTAGAAAGAGGAAAAGTCCGCCAGTAATACCACTCCAAATAGTATATCTACTAGAGGTATCGAAATCAAAATTTAAAATTTCCAATTTGTTACTGGCACCAGCAATCTTCATGGCCTTACTAAAAGTTATGTCAGAAGGAAGATACCCCAATATAAAGAAGAAGGTAATGAACATACCGGTCATGATAATGAACATTTGCTGCTTTTGCGTAACGCTTACCGCTTTTGTACCACCAGATACGGTATAAATGATTACCAATGTTCCTATGATTATGTTCAGTGTCCTTAAATCCCAACCCAAGACAGCAGATAATATAATGGACGGCGCAAAAATTGTAATACCGGCAGCAAGTCCTCTTTGGATTAAAAAAAGAACTGCGGCCAATGAACGGGTTTTTAAATCAAAACGGCCTTCTAAAAATTCGTAGGCCGTGTAAACCTTCATTCTATGGTATATAGGTACAAATACCATACATATGATAATCATGGCAAAAGGTAGTCCAAAATAGAATTGAACAAAACCCATACCGTCATGGAAGGCCTGCCCTGGGGTAGATAAAAAAGTTATGGCACTGGCCTGGGTTGCCATAACGGATAAACCAATAGTCCACCATTTAGAGTTGTTACCTCCTCTAACATAGTCATCTACATTTTTGCTACCCTTGGTTTTCCAAACACCATATACTACAATGAATAATAGGGTGCCCGCCAATATGAACCAATCTAGTTCCTTCATGTTAATTATATGAAGTCATTACGTAATAAAAAACTAGAACATAAATTAAGTTGAGGACCAATACTACGGTATATTCTTTTTTCCAGGTAGTATTTTCATCACGTTCTGTTTTCATCCTTTAATTTTTTGCTTGGATTCAACCTTATCTTTCCCTACGGATAATAGGTTGGAGAATAGTTTGTATGCACCGGGCACACCCATGGGCAATTCCCTAAAAAAGCTAAGTCCGGTATAAATATAGTGTCCCTTTCCGTAAGGGGCAATTAAAAGACTTCCTTTTGTACTATCCTCGTTCTTATCGTTCATTTCAAGTATGGGTGTAAACTCTGGACCCCATTTATTAGGGAAATAAAGACCACGTTCTTGAACCCATCCGTTAAAATCATTTGTATTGATTTTATTGGGAAAATTTACCAAAGAATGATTTTTGGCTATAATATTGACCGTACTATTTTCATCAGTGACCCTATCTCTTGAAATAGTCAGTTCGTAAGGTGCTATACCTTCAAACTGATTGCGCCATCTACTGGCGGTATTATATTGCACAATAACCGTACCGCCATTCTTTGCATAATCCAGAATAAATTTTTGTTTAAATGTTAGTTCTTCAACAACATTGTACGCCCTTATCCCCATTACAACCGCATCATACTTTGCCAAGGATTCTGTGGTGATGGTAGTGGGGTCTATAAGTTGAACATTATAACCAATTTGTTTTAAACTAGTTGGGACTTCATCACCGGCGCCCATGATATAACCAATATTTTCTCCGGCCTTTTCAATATCCAATCGAACAACCTTGGCTTCTGAAGGTAAAAGTACGGTTTGTGTAGGTATGTGGTCATAGGCAATGGTTACCAATTCTTTTGTTATTTCCTTGCCGTTTATTTTTAATACAGGGGAGATTATACCTTCATTCTCGGTAGCTGGTGGCGTTAATGTAAAATATATGGTTACTTCATCATTCTTTTTGGCAATAGAGAAACCCTTTTGGGTCTGTTCTACCTGCCATCCTTTTCCAAGGTTTAATACAATTTGGCCCTCTACATTATCCTTATGGGCTTTTATGGTTATGGGAATCTTTTTTGATTTAGCATCGGCAAAAATTACGACCTTGTCTTTGAATTCTGCGGTAGCTTCCGGTATTATTTCAAAAGGTTGATACAATTCTCCTTTGTCCGGTCTGGCGTATCTAAACTGTACGGGTCGTTCTATAGGTATAGATACTCCTTCTAAATTTATGTTGAAAATAGCGGTAAATGCCCTAGGTGTTTCCGGTAATCCTATTAAGGTGCCGTCAGTAACTTTATAAATGCCCAAATCACCCTTCTTCAACAACCAATACGGGCTGGTAAACTTAGTGTTTGCCGGAATGTTAAAGTTAACCGTATTCTTATAAGTAGCATTGTTGTTTAGAATAACCGCTTCTGATGATAACCGTTCTTCATTGATATGGGTGGATGTCAAGGTTACATTGATGCCACTTCTGTTCAACGCTTCAATAGCAATGGAAACCGTTTCACCGGGATTTGACGATGGTGTTTGTGTCGTAGCTTCTAAATGTAGACCCAAGATAGCGGTGATAATATTGACCAATTCTTGGGTTTTTAAGTTTTTCCAATGTTCATCAGAAATCTTTTGAATTAACTCATAGGCCTTTGCCAAATCTGGAAGGTGAACCGTAGGGTCTTTAAAATTGAAGTTTTCTTCTACTTTATATAATATAGAACCTACTTCCTTACCTCCTTGTACCCTGGACCAACTTGTATTGATCCCCTCAAAAGGGTCTGATTTATCATTGGGCAATTGTCCTTTCAATAATTCTATATATTCATTCTCGGAACCTCTGGTGGTTAGTCTGCCAAAGCCTTGACATAAATGTTGGCTACTTGCCAAAGAGGCTATTTCGTTATTGGATTTGCCCAACATTGGGTAGTATACCCCAACATCCATATTGAGCAAATTGGACTTATCCGCCTTTTTAAAATTTTCTTCACTACCGTAAAACCACCAAGATGTGTTAAAAAACAATCTACTTGGCTGCCATGGGTTTGCAGCGGTCAGTTGTTCGGGATAGGCATTGATATCATTTGCCAAATCAAATGCTTCTACACTTAACATAGCAGATGACGTATGATGGCCGTGTGTGCTGCCCGGTGTACGGTGGTCAAACCTGTTTATGATAATGTCTGGTCTAAATTTTCTAATTGTCCGTACTACATCGCCCAAAATAGCTTCCTTGTTCCAAATTTCCAAAGTTTCGTTTGGGTGTTTGGAATAACCAAAATCATTGGCGCGTGTAAAAAACTGCTCTCCTCCATCTACACGTCTGGCGGCCAATAATTCTTGTGTGCGCAATACTCCTAATAGTTCCCGTAATTCTGTTCCTATTAAATTCTGTCCACCGTCACCACGGGTTAAAGACAAATATCCGGTTCTGGCCTTTACATTATTGGATAAATATGAAATAAGTCGTGTGTTCTCATCATCTGGGTGTGCTGCAATATAAAGTGCGGTACCCAAGAAATTCAATTTTTCTATGGAATGGTAAATATCTGCAGGCGAAGATGATTTTGGGGCTTGGGAAAAAACTGTTGAACTAATTAGAAGGATACAGGATAAAAATCCTAATAAATGGCGCATTTTAAGGTGGTTTTGGTCGTAAAATCAAATATAACAAGATTAGTAGCCAACCTTGCGTTTTTACAACTTCTTTAACAAAATCAAACTTTTTCTTCTTCGGTATTTAAAAATTCACCTTCACGGTAAGTGGATATTAGAATTACTCCTTTTTGTAAAACCAAATTATTGGGGTAAGTCAAAATCTCTCCGTTGCTACGTCTAAGATGTAGGTGAAAGGCCCTAATATCCTCAATTACGAAGGTGTCTAGATTATCGGCATCAGAATCGTTCAATTCTTTATCTAGTATGCGTATGGTATTACCAATTTTAAAAGGAAAAGAGAAAAATAGTATTACACCCGCGGTAATATTGCTTAGTATAGACCATTGTGCAAATAGGGCCACACCAATGACGGCAAAAACCGATGATAGCAACACACCCAATTCCTTATAATTTACGCTCCATACCAAGGTAAGGGCAATAATGGCAATAATGGTCAACGCAATATTGATAAACTTTATAATCAGGTTGGTTCTTACGGGATTAAAATCACTTAATTTACTGACTTTGCGAACCGCTGTAGTAAATAAAAATTTTAAAATAAGAATAATTATAAAGACCACAAGGCTATAAATGAGCTCACTGTGATGGTTGGCAATGAAGTTTTTCATAAATCTATAACCCTAAACTATCGCGCAAAGATAAATCCTTATTTGAGTTTTGTTTCCAATAGGGTGTTGTAATCCTGTTAATTATTGTAGCGGTAGAGGTCAATACTTTAGCTTCTTGCCCAAAACCACCTTTATATGTATCTGTCCAGCCCTCTATAGTGTATGGAAAAGTAGCTGTAAAGTGTATTTTTAACGTACGCTCTAAATCTGGGTACGTAATTGTATAGACGGTAGTATCGCTTGAAGTACTAATGGAAGCTTCTGCGCTATATGCCTGTAACTTTTTGTGCGTCAACCTTATATATTCCATGGAAGGAACCATTTTAAAGGAGCCTGTTGGTAGGGTTGTAGGGTTTATCCTTATCTTGTTCCAAATTTCATTTTCCAAATGAGTCTTAGCAAGTTTTAAATTCTGATCTGCTTCATTTTCAAAATAAGAATGGGACATGATCTCAAAATCATCCTTATTATTTAATTGCGCGTATACTTGTCCGCACCATTCTTGTGACGAAAAGGAAACCTTTAAAGCATGTTGATTATCATGTACCGGATAAAAGCTACTGGTCATAATTGAATAGGGATAAATACCGGTCAAATAATTTTTAGTGGAATTTAGTTTTAATACGGGAACGTTATCAACATTCTTTTTATCCGCCTTTACTTGAATTTGAGGTAAAAAAGGTTCCGTAACATAAATTAGCACCGCATTACCATTGCGTAGTTCTCCATATCTTGCCTGTTCTAAGGAATAGGAAGTAATTTCTGCCTTTCCTGAATACCAATAATCCTTGAACTCTTTTGATAGTTGTTTTTTAGGAAGTTTGGTTATGGGGCTTTGTGAAACTTGTTCTGGGATTTCTTGCGTATTTTTACCTTGGTCCTTGCAAGAATAGAGAACAAAGGTTGCCAGTACAAATAATGCAGGGTAGGTAAGGGTGTATTTATAACTTTTCATGACTTTAAATTTTAGGTTATTTAAGATAACCTACTTTGTCATATTTAGCAAGGTATTGTAGGTTAATTGTGTGGGCAGGCCTACAACATTGGTGTAGGATCCCTTTATTTCTTCAATACCTATTAAACCAATCCATTCTTGAATACCATATGCTCCAGCTTTATCGTATGGTTGATATTGATTTATGTAATATGTAATCTCCTCATTGGTTAGCGCCTTAAACTTTACATCTGTTACAGCATGTTCAATAACTTGCTTTTGCGCAGTGGTGAAACAAACCGAAGTAATCACCTGGTGCCAATCTCCAGATAGTTTATTGAGCATATGAATAGCTTCATTTTCATCTTTGGCTTTTGCCAATGATTCATTTTTGTGCCAAACTACCGTATCTGAAGTAATTAAGATGTCATTTTTATTTAGCTCTTTTAAAAAAGCCTTTGATTTTAATTGCGCGAGAAAATCGGAAATCTCGGCAGCTTTTAAATGAGGTGGATATTCTTCATCCACTGGTTTTAGTCGGACTTCAAAATCTAAGCCCATATCCTTGAAAAACTGTTGCCTTCTAGGGGACCCTGATGCTAATATTAGGTTAAAGCCTTCAAATTGTTCTTTAATCATAATTAATCGTTTGTAGCACTAAAATGGCTTGTCCAGTCTCCTTTAACCTTGAGTACTTGTTCAATAACATCGCGTACACAGCCATGGCCGCCATTAATATGGGATATGTAGTTACTGATGCTCTTCACTTCTGCCACCGCATTTTGGGGACAGGTAGCAATTCCTACCGCTTTCATTGGCGGTATATCTGGAATATCATCTCCCATATATAGAATATGTGCAGCATCAATATCATAGATATCCATGTATTCTTCCAGGGCATCTATTTTATGGTGGGCTCCCATATAAATATCGGTTACGCCAAGGCCCCTTAACCTACTTTTAACTCCCTCATTGGTGCCACCTGTTATAATACAAACATTATACCCTTTGCTTAATGCAACTTTTAGCGCATAACCATCCTTAACGCTCATTTTACGTAACATTTCCCCATTTGTAGTAATGATTACATTGCCATCGGTAAAAACTCCATCAACATCAAACACAAAAGTGGTAATATTTTTCAGGTACTCTTTATAGCTTTTCTCCATGTGTATTTTTAATTGCATTGCTTAACAACGTATAAATTTCCCGTTGCTGTTTATTTTTAATGTTTTTTAAGTGATTGTGTAGTGTATTTTGGTCCCCTCTTATGGCCGGACCGGTTTGTGCCTTTAAAGGGGAAAGGACATCTAATTTATTAGCGGTTTCCTTTATCAACGGTATCAACAACTTAAAATCAATACCTTTTTCCGTACAAATTTCTTCCCCAATGGTATACATATAATTGGTAAAATTATTGACAAATACAGCCGCAATATGTAATGATTTTCGTTCTTCTGAATTAATGAATTGTACATTATTGCTTAAGCTTTCACCTAAAGAGTGTAGTAATTCACAATCGTTTTCTTTATGTAGTTCTAGACAAATGGGAATATCCTGAAATGAAATAATCTTTCCTTTTGTAAATGTTTGTAACGGATAAAAAACACCATAATTTCTACAATGTTTTAGAGCCTGTATTGATGTGGCTCCGGAGGTATGTACTACTAAACCGTTCAAGTCCCTGAACTTTTCGGCAACAGTGCTTATGGCAGCATCAGATACAGCAAGTATATAAATATCCGCTTTGGGTATAGCATCAAAATTTGAATTTATAGGTGCTTTGCTCTTAGCGAATGTAAGATGCTCAGGATTTCTGCCGATCACCTGTTCAATTTTAACGTGGGCCGTTCTTTCAAGTGCTTGAAAGAGATTTTGGGCCACATTGCCCGTCCCGACTAAAACAACGGATATCATGCGGGTAAAAGTACAAAGATTATTTATGGAGCAATAGTATAAAATTAACAGTTTTGACTAACTTTTAAACATGCAATAGCTATACGTAAATGATGAAAACAACGTATTTTTGCAACTTGAAAATCAACTCCTATCTTCCATGACGGAAATGTTCAAGAAAATATTCTTCTCTACACGCTTAATGTCCATTTTGTTTATTGTTTTTGCCACTGCAATGGCATTTGGCACCTTTATTGAAAGTTGGTACAGCACAGAAACCGCTAGAATTTGGATTTATAATGCTTGGTGGTTCGAATTTATTATGGTGTTCTTTGTTATCAATTTTATTGGTAATATTTCACGTTATCGATTATTACGTTTAGAGAAATGGCCTGTTTTGATTTTACATTTATCTTGGGTTTTAATTATTGTTGGTGCCTTTGTTACCCGTTATATCAGTTTTGAAGGAATGATGCCCATACGTGAGGGTAATACCGAAAATGTGTTTTATTCGGACAAGACTTATTTAACGGTTTATGTAGACGGAGAAATAAATGGTGAGGCTAGAAGAAAAATTCTTGAAGACGATTTAATTGTTACCCCAGAAGCCATAAAATCTAACCTGCCATGGAAAGCCGACTTTAACGGTGAGGAATTTGAAATTTCATATGTTGATTTTATTAAGGGCGCTAAACAAGGATTGCTACCAGACCCGAACGGAACAAAATTTCTAAAAATTGTTGAAGCCGGTGATGGTGACCGTCACGACCATTATTTAGAAGATGGTAAAGTAGCAAGTATTCATAATGTACTGTTTGCCTTGAATAATAAGACCGATGGTGCAATAAATATTATGACCACAGATTCTGTGTATCAAATTCATGCACCTTTTGATGGTAATTTTATGCGAATGGCAGATCAGTTTCAAGGAGTATTGGTTAAAGATAGTATTCAACCATTACAATTACGCTCACTATATAATACCGTTGGTATGCAATTTGTAATTCCTGATTCTATAACGCAAGGATCATATGGAATTGTGGAAATACCGGCAGCCGAAAAAACCAAAATGGATCAAGATGCCATTGTTTTTGATGTTTCGGCTAATGGTGAAACCAAACAGATTAAATTGTTAGGTAGTAAAGGACCGTCGGATTTTAGTGAAAAAGTAACAGTTGGCGGACTCAATTTTTCTATTCGATATGGTTCTAAAGTGCATGAGTTACCATTTGGGATTAAATTGAACGATTTTATTGCAGAAAAGTATCCTGGTACAGATAAAGGTTATGCATCTTTTATGAGTAGGGTAACCATTGAAGATGAAAGGCCTTTTGATTATGATATATTTATGAACCATGTATTAGACCACGAGGGTTATCGTTTTTTTCAATCAGGATTTGACCCAGACGAGAAAGGTACTACCTTATCTGTCAACCATGATTTTTGGGGTACTTGGATTACTTATATAGGGTACTTTCTATTATATATTGGTTTAATGGGAATTATGTTCTTTGGTAAAACTCGTTTTCAAGATTTAGCGGATTCTTTAGATAAGCTAAAAGTGAAAAAGAAAAAAATGTTCGGTGTTATAACACTTTTAATGGCATTCTCGTTCTCAACTTTTGCACAAGAACAACATACCCCAGAAGAAGGGCATCAACAAGCACCAAGTAAAGCACAAATAGATTCTTTGCTAGAAGCCAGTATGGTGAGCAAAGAACATGCCGACAAGTTTGGTAAACTGGTCATACAGGATGAAGGAGGCCGTATGAAGCCTATCAATACATTTTCATCAGAATTACTTCGTAAATTGAGTTTGAAAGATAATTATATGGGCTATTCTTCAGACCAGATATTACTTTCAATGATGATGAACCCGGCGGTTTGGTATAATACCGAATTTATTGCTCTAGATAAAAAATCGCAGAATGATAGTATTAGGAAAATTATAGGAATCCCCTCTGGTCAGAAATACGTTAAGGCTACAGATTTCTTTGATAAAAAAGGACAATATAAATTAGAACCTTTTTTACGTGAGGCTACTGCAACAAATAACCCTAATAAATTTCAGCAAGATTTTAAAGATGCCAATATTAGGTTAAGCTTGTTGAACCAAGCTTTGGGTCAAGATATTGTTAAAATATTTCCATTGTTAGATGATGAGAACAACAAATGGATATCCGCTGTTGAATATAGGGGAGGACAATATGAAATTAGGGATTCATTATACTCCAATTTCGTAAAAAATGCCATGCCGTATTATTTAATGACTTTGGGCAAAGCGCAACAAAGTGGCGACTATAGCTCTGCCGACAAGTTATTGGCTGCATTTCACCAAAATCAACTTAATCATGGTGACGAAGTTCTGCCTTCTCAGCGAAAAATAGATACAGAGGTAATCTATAATAAGCTCAATATTTTTAATAGGCTATATCAATATTATGCATTGGTTGGACTTTTAATGTTCTTTGTTTTGGTATTTCAAATTTTTAAAGACCGTTCCATTTGGAGAGTGGCTATCTACTTTTTCAAGGGTACAATAATGTTGCTGTTTCTTTGGCATACTGCGGGCTTAATATTACGTTGGTATATTTCTGGTCATGCACCTTGGAGTGATGCTTATGAAAGTATTCTTTATGTAGCTTGGGCTACTATGGCAATTGGTTGGGCCTTGGGCCGTAAAAGTGATATGACATTTGCCGCCTCTGCTTTTGTGACCTCCATGTTGTTATGGATTGCACACCAAAGTTGGATAGATCCATCTATTGCTAATTTGCAACCCGTATTGGATAGTTATTGGTTAATGATCCACGTAGCTGTTATCGTTGGTAGTTATGGCCCTTTAACCGTAGGTATGATCTTAGGTCTTGTTTCGTTGATTTTAATGATTTTAACGACCAAAAAGAATAAAGAACGTATGGCAATCAATATTAAAGAATTGACCATTATAAATGAACTGGCATTAACAACAGGACTTGTAATGCTTACCATTGGTAACTTTTTAGGGGGACAATGGGCAAACGAAAGCTGGGGTCGTTATTGGGGTTGGGACCCTAAAGAAACTTGGGCATTGATATCTATTATGATTTACGCATTTGTAATACATACTAGATTGGTGCCAGGTTTAAGAGGTAAATGGACATTCAACTTTATGAGCGTCGTTGCTTTCGGTAGTATAATGATGACCTATTTTGGAGTTAATTTTTATTTGGTAGGTCTTCATAGTTATGCTAGTGGTGCACAAGTGATTACGCCTACATTTATATATTACTTGGTAGCAGGTGTATTGGTTCTAGGCGCCATAAGTTTCTGGAGATACAAGGTAAACTTTAGCAAGTAAATATTTACTACATATAAAAAGGGCCTCTTATTTGTTAAGAGGCCCTTTTTAGTTTTAATTTTTAGCTAGTAAGTCCATCAATTCTTCAGCAGCGACTTTTCCTTTTTGCTTAAGAAAATCTCTAGGAGTGTTATCGCCCAATTCAAATACAATGGCCGGCATACCATGGTTTACATAAAAGTAATTTCTAGATACCATTGTCGGTTTTATATCCTTAGACGGTTTTATATTGGTATGTTTTTGTGGTAGTCTATTGGTTATATTTTCAATCCAATCAAAAACAATTTCACCTTTTTCGCCTGTGATTGTGGAGTCTATTGGGTAGTAGATATCATCCCAAGTAGAATGGAAATCTGCACCAAAAACAAATTCATAACCTTCAGATTCCTTTTTTACCAAAAAGTCCCTAACACTTTTCGTTTCGGGTTGATTAAATTCTTGCCAGTCTCTATTTAAGTCGATGCCTCCCATATTGTGTCTCCATTGGCCATTATCTACACCATCAGGATTCATTAATGGTACTACGAATAGATCATAATTTTCCCTAAAATTTTTGGCTTTAGGTGTATCGCCGCTCAATGTTTCAATAAATGATTTCATGGCAAGAAACCCGGTAACCTCTGGTGGATGTTGTCTAGAAATGACCATAACGGCCTTTTTGTGTTGCCCATTGCTGATCTCCATTAAATTCATTGGTCTGTTTTCTCTACTTCTCCCAATTTCATAAGTAGAAATAAATGGTTTAGTAGCCAAGGAGTCTATCCAAGCTTTAACTCTTGTTGAGCCATAAAGCTCTTGTGCTGTAATATAAGTAGGTGTTTTGGTGGCTTTTACTTTGATTTCTACCATTTCCGGTACGGCCTTAATACCAAATGTACCCGTGCCTTCATTGATTCCTGTGAAATTTGCACTGTCTATTGGGGTAAAGTTTTCTCCGTCGGTACTAATTTTAGGGTAATACCTACTGCGCGAATCTTGGTAAGTCATTTTAATGGTAATGGTCTTTGGTGTGTTTGACCAAACTTTAAACGCATACCATGGACTAACATTTATGGGGGTGTTCTCGGCTGTAATCAAGGCGGTGTAATGACCATTTCCGTCAGAGGTGATTCCGTTGAGTCTTCCTCCCTCAAAATCGTTGCTAAAGAATATAGATTCATTATCAAAACTCCAGATGCCTTTCCATTGCTTTTGTACCGGTTTTGATAGTGTACTAACAACGGCACTTTTACCTTGACCTTGATACCCTTTGGCTACAGGTTTTTGATTTTTACAGGACAAAATTAGCATGATGAGTGCAACAGTAAATATTGATTTTTTCATAATTATTAAGTATTCAAATAATTCAACCAACCTATAGTGATGGTTATTTAACATTAAACATTATAAATCTATCAACAAAAATTAAAAAGCTCTGCTAAATGATCACTTTCATTTCAACTATTCCATAATTCTTAATACAAACATCTTTCTTTTGAAGTTTTAATGGTTATCTGCTTTTAAAAGAAATTTATACCAAGAATGAGTTGCGTTATTATTCTTTTAGGAGTTAAGCAAATGAATATGTTACCGGTTGGATTACATTCTATTTCCTTACCTTTATTTTTTATAATTTTTGCATATGAATTCGAATACAAAAGGCTTAAACACTATCTGCACGCATGTAGGTGAATTAGAGGATAAACAGCATAAAGGGGCGGTTTCCCCATTATACATGAGCACATCTTATGCCTATGAAGATGTAGATGTTAAACGTTACCCAAGATATTTTAATACTCCAAACCAAGAGGGACTTTGCAAAAAAGTAGCTGCCTTGGAACATGCGGAATCTGCGCTGATTTTTGGTAGTGGAATGGCTGCGGTAAGTACTTCTTTGTTAGCATTTTTAAGTGCTGGTGATCATGTAGTATTACAACAAACTTTATATGGTGGTACCTATAATTTAATTAATGAGGAATTTTCTAAATATGGTATTGAATATTCATTTACCACAGGCTGGAGTGCTGCTGATTTTGAAGCTGAAATAAAAGAGAACACAAAGGTTATTTATATAGAAACACCTTCAAATCCGTTATTGACCATTACAGATTTAGAGGCAATAGCAACGATTGCCAAAAAGCACGGTTTAATTAGCATGATCGATAATACATTTGCGAGTCCGGTGAATCAAAACCCTATTGATTTTGGTATCGATGTTGTTATTCATAGTGCAACCAAGTACATGGGCGGTCATTCGGATATTTGTGCGGGGGCCGTAGCTTCTAATACCGAGAATATGGAGCGAATTTTTCATTTGGCTAAAAACTTTGGAGGTAGCTTAAGTGATTATACCGTTTGGTTATTGGAGAGAAGTATAAAAACCATGGGTATTCGCGTAAAGGCACAAAATGAAAATGCCTTGGCTATGGCTCATTATCTCAATGAACTGGAAGACGTTGAGAAAGTTTACTATCCGGGTCTGCCTAGCCATAAGGATCATAATATAGCTAATAAGCAAATGAAAGGTTTTGGAGGTATGTTATCTTTTGAATTGAATGCAAATTTAGATGCTTCAAAATTTCAAAAGGCATTGCAATTGATAAAACCTTCTATGAGTTTGGCAGGCGTAGAAAGTACGGTTTTGTCGCCTACCCAAACATCTCACGCTTTAATGAGCGCAGAAGTAAGGGCTGAACAAGGTATTTCTGACGGATTAATTCGTTTTTCGTTAGGAATTGAAGAAATAGAAGACTTAAAGAACGATATTCAACAAGCATTGAATTCCATTAAGTAAATAGTAATTAGAAGTACAAAGTAAGAATAGCGTATGAAGTTGGATATTTTAGTTTTTGGCGCACATCCAGATGATGCCGAACTTGGGGCGGGGGGCACCATTGCAAAAGAGATTGCATTGGGAAAAAAAGTAGGTATTGTTGATTTAACACGTGGCGAATTGGGAACTAGAGGTTCTGCTGAAATACGTGACCAGGAATCTGCAGCAGCTGCAAAAATTTTAGGTGTTGCGGTACGTGAGAACTTAAGGTTTAGAGATGGTTTTTTTGTAAATGACGAAGCGCATCAAATAGAAATCATTAAAATGATACGTAAATACAGGCCCACCACAGTTTTATGTAATGCAATAGATGACCGACATATTGATCATGGAAAGGGTAGTAAATTGGTAAGTGATGCTTGCTTTTTAAGTGGATTAAGAAGAATTGAAACTACAGTAGAAGGGGAGAAGCAACAAGAGTGGAGACCTAAACTAGTATACCACTATATTCAATGGAAAAATATTACTCCAGATTTTGTTGTGGATATCAGTACGTTTATAGATAAAAAAACCGATGCTATTTTAGCATATGCTTCTCAATTTCATGATCCTAATAGTAATGAGCCAGAAACACCTATAAGTAGTAAAACGTTTATAGAAAGTGTACATTATAGAGCTAAGGATTTAGGTAGATTGGTGGGTGTGGATTATGCGGAGGGCTTTACTGTAGAAAGAATGGTGGCCGTGAATTCATTGGACAGTTTAATCTAGGCAGATTTTTTATATTCTGCCCTAACCCTAGGTAAAGAGAAGTAGAATGTAGACCCTTTTCCAAGAGCACTATGTACCCAGATTTTACCATTATTCTTCTCGACCATTTCCTTACAAAGAGAAAGCCCAAGGCCGGTACCTTTTTCATCGTTGGTACCATATGTAGTATGGTTAGAATCCTTTAAAAATATTTTACCCATAGTTTCTTCGCTCATACCCATACCGTTATCCTTAACATAAATCTCGCAGGTTTTTAATTTTTGTATGGCGCCAATAATAATTTGCCCATTGTTAGGGGTAAATTTTAACGCGTTGCTTAATAGATTTCGTATGATAATATCTACTTGGTTAGGATCGGACCAAATTTGACAATTGGCTTCTATTCTATTTTCAAGGGTTATTGATTTTGAAAGCGCAATTTCTGATAACAGCGCAATATTTTCATCTACTATGGTTACTAAATTAGTAATGGATGGTTTCGTAATAGAACCGTTCATTTGGGTTTTACCCCATGAAAGTAAATTGTTTAGCGTAAAAGAAATGGTATCAATATCTACTTTAAGTTTTGGAACAAAGTTTAAGAACTCCTCTTTGGTCATTTCGCCTTCTTTAAACAATTTCAAAAGCCCTTGAAATGCACCGATCGGCCCTCTTAAATCATGACCGATAATGGAAAACAATTTGTTTTTGGTTTGATTTAGTTCGTTTAAATAAGCCTGTTTTTCTTCCAAATCTTGTTTTTTGGACAACAGTTCCGCATTCAATCTTTTTTGTACTTGTTGGTTTCTTTGTATGATAAAGGTGATCATTACAAAAATGATAAGAATGATGGCTATGAGGTAAATAACGATATTCTGTTTGGCCAGCGCCTTTTCGTTTTCTAAAATTAATTGTTCTTTTTGCCTATTATATTCGGTCTTGGTTTTTAACATGTCCAAGGCAATTTCATTCCCTTTTTTAGTCAAGGATTCTGAAGTGACCTGAAATATTTCATGGTACCAAAGTGACTTTTTATACTCTTTATTTTTCTTATGTATCTTGAATAATTGATAACTGCAATCCTTTATTCCAGCTCTATATCCAATTTTTTTGGACAGCTCAAAAGCTTCTAGGGAATATTTTTTGGCTATACTATCTTTACTGGTATTTAGATAAGCCTCTGACATTCCATTAAGGAGGGCTATTTTACCTCTGTCATCCTCAATCTTTTCATGGAGTAATTCGCTCTGTTTATACCAATATAATGCCCAAGTGTTTTTTCCTTTTTTTAGATAGATCTTGCCCTTTACTTCATAGGCATATGCAAGCCACTCTATTATTTTCTCCTGTTCAAATATGGTAATAGCACTGTTTATATTAAACATGGCATATTCCAATTCATTCATGTCCGCATATGCATTTGCCATGCTGCTCATGGTTTCTGCAATATAAATAGGGTTGCCTATTTCCTCATTAATTGCCTTAACTTTTTTAAAGAAAACCATGGCATGGTTATAATCTTTTTGAGTTAAATACAATTCTGCAATATTCTCGTTGATAATTGAAAGATAGTTTTTATAGTCTTGTTTCTCAGCAATCTCAATAGCTTCCAAATATCCTTTTAAGGCCACTGCATAATTGCCTTGATAGCTATACTCCTTGGACAAGACGTTTAAGGATTTTACTTTTAAAAGAAGATTTTTGTTTTCAGTGGCCAATTCATGGGCCTTTTTAAAATGTGATATGGCTTGGTCTATTTGACCTTTGTCAGAATAAAACCCTCCAATATTTATATAAGATTGTATTTCTCCATTTGTATATGAGGAGGATTTACTTAATCTTAAACTTTCATCGCTTAAGCTATATAAACTGTCTAGGTTATGATAGCGGTATTCACTAGCTAATTCAATAATTTTAGTTATATAGAGCGTATCATTAGATTGAAAATCAGAAGAATTACGAACTGTTTCAATTTCGTTCAATAGAATTTCTCTTCTTAAATCCTGTCCTAAAATATTGGAACAAACTAACAGCATAAACAATAACGCGGTTATATATCGTCTTTGTTTATACCAAAAAGCTTTGTCCAAAAATTTAGAATTCATATATAGAATCAAAAATTATATCATAAAATTAACTTTCTAGTAGTGAGTTAAATAAAATATGTTGTGAAATGCAGAAAATTGTGTGTTTCAGCGACTTAAACGTGTAGTTCGTCGATGATTTATTAACGTATTCAGTAAATTTAACCCAAAAATTGATTCCATTTTTAATACATTACTACTACATAGTTTTGTAGTATATATTGTTGATTTTCAATTAGTTGTGGCGATATCGAAATAAATGGCTTATTGGTTGTAATTATGGATAGGTAGTTCTACAGAAAATATACTGCCTTGGTCTGGAGTACTTTCAACGTTTATATTGCCTTTATTCATCAAAACCATTTCTCTAACTAGTCTAAGCCCTATTCCCGTGCCTTTTTCTCTATTGGTACCATACGTTGTAAAGTGCTCATTATCAACAAAAATATTCTTAATGGCTTCCTTACTCATTCCAACGCCGTTATCTATCACCTTAATAATTATTGTATCCTTGTTTTCTTGGGTCAATATCTTTATTAGCCCTTTGTTGGGGGTAAATTTTATAGCGTTGCTGATTAAATTTCTGAATATAATATTGAACTGATCCCAGTCAACAAAAGCCTTGTGAGATTCCTTTATATCCGTAAAGAGCTGTATGGACTTTTTTTGAAGTTCATTTTTATACAATTGTAAGATGATATCCAATTCTTGTTTTATATGAATAGATTCTGGATTTATCTGATTTCCATTCATTTGGGCCTTGCCCCAATGAAGAAGGTTGTCCAATGTAAATTGGACTTGATCAAGCTCACCTTTTAATTGTGGCGCAAACTTTTCAAAATATGTTTTTCCATCCGGATCTTCTAAATAAAACTTCAGCAATTCTTTCAATGAAATGATAGGCCCCCTTAGATCATGTCCTATAATTGAGAATAGCCTGTCTTTATTTTTATTTATTGCTGTAAGTTCTTTTTGGCTCTCATTTAAAATTAAGGCTTGGCTTTCTAGTTTTTTGTTTAATTGTTTTTCTCTCTTATTAATACTTAAACTAATCAATACGATTATAAATAATACAGCTAATGCGGTAAGGGCCCATTTTACATATTTGCGTTGTTGGTTTAATTCCTGAACATTTTTAGCCTCTAACGCCTCTTTCTCTTTTTCGTAATTAAGTTTAGCATTGACCATCGTTAAATTTCTACGATTTTTTTCTTTGGAAATATTATTGGCCAATTTTTCTGTCAATTCCAGATATTCCAAAGATTGTGAAATCATATTTTGCTCTTTTTTGATTTCATATAGCAACCTATAGACCTTTTCTAAACCGGTATTTAACTTGAAGGTTTTATACAATTCTAAACTTTTGAAGGCATATTCCTCTGAGGCAGAGATATTTTTTAACATAAATTGTGCCTTGGCAAGTCCAAAATAAATATCGGCTTCTCCCTTAATATCGTTTATGGAGTTATGAGAGTGTAAGGCTTTTAAATAATTTGTGTTGGCTTCATTAAATTTATTGGTCTTTACATATAACTGACCAATTGTGGCATAGGAAAAAGCCAACCATAACTCATTATTGTGCTTTTTAAAATAGGAAATGCTTTCTTGCAATAATGCCTGCGCCTCTTTAAACTTTTCTTGTTGAATGTATAAATAGGCCAAATTACTTGATATCATTGCCGTTGCATTATCATCATTCAATTCTTGAGCAGCAATTTGCGCATCTTTGTAAAAATTTTGGGCTTCGTTATAATCTTCCAACAAATTGAACATGGTACCTAAATTCATATTCATCCGGAATATATAATAATCGTCATTCTTTTCTTTACCAACGGATAAGGCATGTAAAAAACAAGTGTAGGTTAGCGGATAATTTTGCCGACTAAAATAGGCTTGTCCCAACTGATTATAAATTTGCATTTCAGTTTTGGGATGCTCTGATAGATTTTCATCTTCAATAATTTTATTTCCAAATCGTATGGCTTCATCCATTTCACCTTTAAATAAGTGAAACATAGAAAAATTGGACAATGCTTCTAACTCTCCCTTTTTATAATCAATTTGATAACTTATCTCAAGCGCTTTTTGAGCTAGTGATTTTATGGAATCTTTCGCAGTATATCTTAACCCATACGCTAGACCGTTAAGAAGGTCTACATAGTCCGCTGTATTCTCAGAGAAATTAGGTTGTTGCGAGTAATTTTTAAGTTGATTTTGTAAAATTTTGATACTGTCTGCTTGACCAAAACTATTATTAAAGCTGCCAAGGAAAAATAGTATAAGTAGGAAAGATTTGCGGAGGTTTTTAAAAGTCATAGGCTAACCTGCTAAAGGTCATTAAATTGATTCAAACTTTAAATTTATATAGAAATTATATAGTGTAACGTTAAAAAGAAATATTTATTCAAAAGTGATTTATTATTTGCGGGGAATATATAAAAAATTTACATTTGCACTCGCTTACAAATGGTGGTTGTAGCTCAGCTGGTTAGAGCATCGGTTTGTGGTACCGAGGGTCGCCGGTTCGAACCCGGTCTTCCACCCTAAAAGCAGAGAAAAAGTCTTGAATCCATGTTCAGGACTTTTTTATTTTATGCACGTTTTTATTAGTATAAAGACATAAAAAAAGCCTGGTAATTTTTTAACTATCAGGCTTTTATATGTTTGCTTAAAGTTTACTCCGTAGCCTTGTCAACAACAAGTTTGTTATTGCGGTTTGCAATTTCCCAAGCTGTATGGAAAATTAATCTTGAACGGTTTTCCAATAAGTCATAATTTATCTTATCAGGAGTGTCACTTGGTCTATGGTAATCATCATGTGTACCATTAAAATAAAAGATAATGGGAATATTATTTTTTGCGAAATTATAATGGTCGCTTCTATAATAAAAACGGTTAGGATCGTTTTCATCATTGTAGGTATAATCAAGTTCTAAATTGGTGTATTTCGTATTGATTTCTTCAGACAACTCATGTAGTTCCGTACTTAATTTATCGGAACCAATTAAATAAATATAATTACGGTCACCATCTCTCTGAGGGTCAATTCTACCGATCATATCTATATTTAGATTGGCAACGGTTTGTTCTAAAGGAAAAAGAGGCTCATAATCAGTATAGTATTGGGAACCCAACAAACCTTTTTCCTCACCTGTTACATGTAAGAATACGATAGAGCGTTTAGGTCCGTGCCCAGCATCTGATGCTAATTTAAAAGCTTCCGCAATTTCTAATAGGGATACGGTTCCAGAGCCATCATCATCTGCACCATTATTGATTTCTCCGTTAGACGAAATTCCAATATGATCCAAATGTGAAGAGATAACTACATACTCTTCCGGTTTCTCAGTACCTCTGATTATGGCCGCAACATTTTCTGAAGAAACTTTGTTGTTAGAACTTGCAAAATCCAAGTTTAATTTTGTGTTCAATACTTCACCAGTTTCTTCCGATCCTATGGTAGGGTGAATTTCAGCGGCTAGATTTTGGTCAATAAATAGGCTATAAAATTCTTTTGCATTGGGGTCTACAAGCTCCATTCTACCGCTATTATTGGTTTCCATATATTGATATCTACGCTTAAAACGGTCAAAGTTTTGCTCATCATAATATAGAACTCCCATAGCGCCTTTGTCCATGGCTATTTGTATTCTTTTGGTCAATGATTCTGACATATTGCTCCATACAGATGGCTCTGTAGTACCGGATATTTTGTACGTTCCGTCGCTATTCTTTGGCTCTCCGGATTTTAAAAGGACCATTTTATCGGCAACCTCTAAATTGCTATAATCAGAATATGATTCATCTTCAATACCATAGGCAACATAAACAATGTTGTCAAATGAATTTTGTGCGGCACCAAAAGTCAAAACATGTTCACCAATGGTATAGTCTTTTCCATTTACGGTTAATTTTCCACTAGGTAAATTACTTACTTCCAATGGTACATTCTGAAAATATTCTCCATTTGGTTTTGCAGCGGAAACACCTAATTTTTCATATTCTGCCTTGATGTATTCAATGGCTTTTTTCTGCCCGGGCTGCCCAGTTTCCCTTCCTTCAAATTCATCTGAGGCATAGATGTACAAATGGTCTTTTAGTTCTTGTTCCGTAATGGAAGTTGCATAAGTGGTAGGAGAAACTTTTTCTATTGTTTTTGTTTCAGTCCCTTCATTTACTGTTTTCTGAGAAGAATTACAGGAAAAGGCCAATGAGACCAATAGGATCAGTGCTTTTTTCATGTTCTTTATTTTGATAAAAATTTATCAAAAGTAATCAAAACCAAAAGATTACCTCTTATTAGCACGAAGAATCGGCAATGATTTTCCATTCGCCATTGATTCTTTTAAAAATTATCATGAAGGAACCTTTGGCATTACCTATTGTCCGTTCTAGTAAATATTCTCCCATAACAAAATATGCGTCATTATCTATAGGGTATATCTTTACAATGTTAAATGTTAATTTTCCGGTATGGGAAGTGTCTGGATAATTTTTTTGGTAACTATCCAAGGTGGTTTTCCATCCTGTCTTCAATTTGGAGCCACTAAAGAAAAACAAAGAATCTGATTGGTGGTAGCCATCCATAAAGCCTATTAGGTTATTATTGCTCCAATCATTTTGCTGTTTTTCCAGTATGCGGGTAATCTCTAATTTATCAGCTTCTATACTGTGCTCTTTTTTACAAGAAGTAAAAATTAGAAGCCATAGAAATAAACAGCGAGCAATTGTCATCAACCAATTTTCAAATTTGAGTTATTTCTTTAACGCTTTTTCAATAGCAGCTTCCACTAAAGGTTCCATAATTTTATAACCTTCAGCAGTAGGGTGTACACCATCTTCTGCCAATTCTTTGGGCAAGCCATTTTTATCATCGGCCATGGCAGAAAAATAATCTACATAAATATGACCTTGCTTGTCACAATATTCTTTGATCAATTTATTTAATGCAACAATTTTTTCTGCTGGTTTTAAGCCTGGTTTCCATGGGTAGTCATATGCAGGTAGGGTAGAAGTTAAAATTACTTTTATATCATTGGCCGTAGCAATTTCTGCCATACCCTTAATATTATCCATAATCATTTCTATAGTAGAGGGTCCGGTATTTCCTGCTATATCATTGGTTCCTGCCAAAAGAACTACCGCTTTAGGATTTAAATTTACCACATCTTGTCTAAACCTAACAAGCATTTGTGGCGTAGTTTGTCCGCTAATTCCTCGGTTAACATATGGTTTGTTTTTAAAAAATTCGGGCCTTGAATTTAGCCAACCTATAGTAATGGAGTTCCCCATAAAAACGATCCTATCCTGGCTGTCCTTGACCATGGGCAGTTGTTTGTTTGCTTCTTTAAAATGATTAAGCTCTGCCCAATCTTGAGCATGAATACGGGTAAGGCCTAATAGGGATAACATAATAGTGACGTAAAATTTATAGGTTGATTTCATGTTCAGGAATTATTTAAGATTTTTGAATTTCGGTTTTTTCATTTGCGGTTAGCGGTACATTTTTTATGATATTTTCCTTATTTGGCCGTTGAACAAATAAATAGGCCAATAGACAAATAACAATAACCAAGGGTAGGGCATTACCCGTTCTATAATAGGCATACAAACCCGCAAAGGCAGGTACTTCTATTAAAGCATATTTAATATGCAATGCTGTTTGATATTTTCTTAGTTTATCGGTCAATGGCTCATTCAATTGTATCTTCGAGGTCATTTTTTTAAATACCCACTGACTACCAAAATACCCAAGCAGGGCCAAAACAGGGATAACGAACAAAAATATATCCTGGCCATTTGTACTTGTGGTAAAACTATTTATTTGAAGAATGAGCCAAACGCTAAATATGCCTAGACCAGCTACAAGGAATAAATGCATGATCGAAAGGCTTTTAATAAAATTTTTTAGTTCCATATTTATTTTAAAATGGTAAGATACTATAATTATAAAAGGTATTGAATAGGTAGGTATGCAAACTTGAATTTTAATGGATGTTAAGAATTTAGATTAATTATCTTTGTGGGCTTATGGTGAAATATTTTTCTGTCCTTCTTGTCTTTTTTACCCTACAATCTGTCAAAGGACAATTTGAAAGCGATAAAATGCTGCATTTTTTGGGTGGTAATCTATACGGATTGGTGGGCGCCGGT
Organism: Maribacter sp. LLG6340-A2; assembly: GCF_045057105.1. Classification (GTDB taxonomy): domain Bacteria; phylum Bacteroidota; class Bacteroidia; order Flavobacteriales; family Flavobacteriaceae; genus Maribacter. The sequence goes on from NZ_CP159332.1 coordinate 3,825,247, forward strand.
ATTGCAAACGAAATTTCTGATGGAGACAGAACGTGGACCTTTATTGGTGCAGTAGGTGGTAGTGTATTGATTGGGGTTGCTAAAGAAAGTATTGACCAAAAGCAGTATGGAGGATGGGACAATGCCGATTTGATCGCAACCGTTCTTGGGGGCGTAACGGTAGGCTTCACAATTGATATTTTCAAGAAAAAGAAACAACGTAAAAGGGAACAGCTGTTTAGGGATGCTGTGAAGTCCGCCCAATTTCGAAACCAAAAAATATTCCCAACAGAAACAATGGAAATTAACTCATTGCTTGTATTGGGAATATCCACTACAGTTTTAGAAAGGTAATGCGCTATTTAATATTTAGCACTTTTACCCGTTGCAATAGTACGTTTTATAAAATCGCGTATATCATCGTTTGCGGTTTTTAAATCTTCTCTTCTTAAGTACATCATATGTCCTGAGCGGTAGCCTTTAAAGCTGAATCTATCTTTCATACGACCACTAGGGTCTACTTGCCACATGGTGTATTTTGCATTGAAATAGGTGGTAGCGCCATCATAATACCCAGATTGTACCAAAACATTTAAATATGGATTTTGTGCCATGGCTTGTCTTAGATCATCCCTTGTGTTGTCATCGTCATTGTTCCAAGGATGAACAGGCCCAAACATGTTATACTTTACATCGGTCTTAAAATTCAGCTCTTCTTGTAAATAATAATTGATAGCAGGGGTGAAGCTATGTAGCCATGATGTCAATTCAGAATTATAGTCGGGTCTTGTACCGGCCAACTGTTTGTCTATACCTAAATATCTAGAGTCTAAACGCCCAACGGTATGTCCACTTTTATCTTTTAATAAGCTTTTCCAAAAGAAAGAGGTAGGTACGGATAAGTTGTGGTCAAGAATATCCTTTTTATTCAATCCTGAATAATAGGCCATTTTATCGGCAACGGCATCTTTTTCGGCAGCATCCAAGAATCCTCCTTTTGCTAAGGCAGGTACTAGGTTATCAATGGTGTACGCTTCTGATTCCGGTAAGATTTCCAAAAGATCTTTGCTTTGTAATGCCGGTGGTAAAGCTTTATGGTGCCATGCGGCCGCAGTATAATAGGGTAAATTCATAGCTTCGGCAACCGGACCTGAGTTTCGTATCACTTTATAGTCTGCCGGGGAAACCATGATTACGCCGTTTAGGTACATCCATTGTTGGTTTTGTAGCGCCAAAGAAAGGCCCATGACACGTGTACCTCCATAACTTTCCCCAATGATATATTTAGGGGAACGCCATCTGTTTTTTCTGGTTACAAAGGTGTTCAACCATTCTGCCAAGTACTTAATATCTGCATTGATGCCAAAGAATTTATCCCTGTCTACCTCTTTTCCACTAGCTGGTATGGTTCTACTATAACCGGTGTTTACAGGGTTCACATAGACAATATCTGCAATGTCCAATACAGAATGCGGGTTATCACTTACCCCATATGGTTGTATAGGGTAGCCTTCATCATCAATCTTTAAAACTTTTGGACCTGTATAGGCCAAATGCATCCAAACGGAACCAGAGCCAGGTCCGCCATTAAAAGAAATCAATAAAGGTCTAGTAGTACGGTCCTTAATATTATTCCGTGTGTAATACGTGTAATGTAATGATGCTATGGGTTTTGCATTCTCATCCCATACGGGTTGTGTACCGGTCTGGGCGGTATACGAGAAGCTTGCGCCATTTATTGTGGCATTGTGCTGCGTTGTAATTACGGTATCTATGGGTAATTCCCTAGACTGACCAATGGCAACGGTCGCTACCATACAAATTGTGAGTTGTAGAAGTTTTTTCATGGTTTGATAAGGTTCTGTTTACAAACGAAAATAAGCATAATTGTGCGATCTTAAATACTGTTTTGATCGATTCGTTTTTTAATATCAAATCAATAATTATAATAGTTTTAAAATTGAAATGTTCAATATTTTGTACTTGAAATCACAATGTTAATATTACATGTCGTATGATGGAGTTATAGTATATTTTTTTAATTTTCTATATCATAAAAAACACTCATGAAGAAACTTACAAGACGTTCATTTAATAGTTTGGCCACCAAGGGTATATTGGGTTCTGCCTTAATGGCTAATATGCCGTTGGCTAATGCCCTTACTACCAAACAAAACGGTAAAAAGTTGGGTATTGCTTTGGTAGGTTTAGGTAGCTATAGTACGTATCAATTAGCTCCTTCTTTACAAGAGACATCACATTGTTACTTGGCAGGGATAGTAACTGGAACTAAAGAGAAAGAGGCGGTATGGTCAAAAAAATACAATATACCTTCTAAGAATATTTATAACTATGAAAATTTTGACAGTATAGTTAATAATAAAGATATAGATGTTGTTTATGTTGTTTTGCCTAATAGCATGCATGCAGATTTTTGTATTCGTGCGGCAAAAGCCGGTAAGCATGTTATTTGTGAAAAACCAATGGCTGTGAGTGTTTTAGAATGCGATGCCATCATAAAGGCCTGTAATGAAAATAACGTTAAGTTGTCTGTAGGATATAGAATGCAAAGCGACCCATATACAAATGAGGTTAAAAAATATGTAAGGGAAAAAACTTTTGGTGATGTATTGTTCGTTTCCTCCGATGCGGGCTATATATCTAAAGGAAACCCAAATCAATGGCGATTAGATAAGTCGCTTTCTGGTGGCGGTGCATTGATGAATATGGGTGTATATTCAATACAGACAAGTATATATGGTACAGGACAAAATCCTATAGCCGTTTCTGCACAAGAGTTTAGTACTAGGCCTGACTATTTTAAAGATACGGACGAGACCATTACAGCTCAATTTAAATTTGAAAATGGAGCAGTTGCGCATATGATGACATCGCATAATGCAAACGGTAACCAGTTAAAATGTCATTGCAGCAATGGTTGGTTTGAACTTGAGCCTGCACATAGCTACGGACCAATTAGCGGCACGACTTCTAATGGTGATATCTTAAAATTTCCTCATAAAAGGCAACAAGCGCTGCAGATGGACGATTTTGCAAAACATATTCTTATGGGGACCAAAAATGTAGCTCCAGGTGAAATGGGGAAAAGGGATATGATTATCGTAGAGGCAATTTATAAATCTATAGCTGAAGGTGGTAAAGAGCAATTATTATCTTTGGGCAATATGGGTATTGTATCTTAATGTTTTGATTTTTAAGTATTTGTAACATCAGTTAAACTTAAGTTCAAGTTTTGATCACCTCAATTTCAAGTTAAATTTACATGTTAACATTAACATAAAGTTTAGTTTAATCATTGCTAATTTTTAGAATACCTTATTAAAAGGTTGTCTGTATAGTTTTGGAATTCATAACCTAAAAACTATATTGATAATGAAAAAATCGAAAAATTTACTATTTAAAGCCCTTTTCCTTTCTTGCCTAGGATTAGCTGTAATAAGCTGTGACGGAGAAGACGGTGTTGATGGTACAAATGGTATTGATGGCGTGGACGGTGCTGATGGTGCCGATGGCGCTGACGGAGCCGATGGTGCCGATGGCGAAGACGGACAGGATTTCACCTTAGAGGAATCTATTCCATTAACTAGCTCTGTAACCCCTAATGAACTTTTTGAATTAAAAGGTGCATTTAGCGGTTCTGCTGAATTGAACATGATCATGTCCTCTGCAGATATATTAGAATCTGATTCTACATTTGTTTATGGTTCCTATATGGATGGTGCTGCACTTTACCCTGCGGAAGATGGAAACTATGCTTTGATCAACAACTTGGAAGCAGATTACTCTATCGCAAGAATTATGTTGAATTCTGAATTACAGCCTTTACAAGGAGATTATATTGTAAATTCTACGGCTACTGCTTTTACGGCAATGTGCTCCGGTTCTTCGGTTACGGTTGAAGAACATGGTTTTGGTCCACTTTACCTTTCTGGTGGAGAATGGGGAGGAAATGCCAAAGGGGTATTTAAAATAAATCCTTTTAGAGCCAAAGAAGATAGGGTAGAAGCGGAAAGGCTTCCTGCTTTAGGTGAATGGTCTACTGAGAATGCGGTTGTTATTGGTAAAGATGCCTATGCATCACAAACCGTAATTTTTATGGGAGATGATCATAGTGACAACACCTATCCTCAAGCTCATTTTGGAATGTATGTTGGTCAAAGAGGTGATCTTTACGGTGGTAAATTATACGTATTAAGAGGTACTAACCCTGTAGAGTCCGCTCCTGGTGAAGGTGGTCAACTGTTTGAAATGGGTATGGCCCAGGATACGGAATACGATGTTGAATGGGTAGAAGTTACCGAAAGAACTATAGACGAATTAAACCAAGAGGCAATAGATTCTTCTGCCATAGGTTTCCAAAGAATTGAAGATATAGACTGGAGAAGAGGTACTGCCGAAGCGCAAAGAGAAGTTTACTTTAATGCAACCGGTAGAATTCGTGGAGATAATCCAGATTTAAACTTAAGAGGTACAGGTTTTGGACGTGTGTATAAACTGGTTCTTAACCCTGAAGATCCAACGGCTCCCGCTAAATTAACTGTTGTTGTAGACGGTGATTTAGAAGGTGGTAAAGGTGATGGCATGCATTCGCCAGATAATATTTTAGTGACTGAAAACTATGCTTACGTTCAGGAAGATCCTAATGGTTATGGTGATTTAAATCCTGATATTACAGGTTTTGCCAAACTATGGCAATTAGATTTAAACACGGGAGATTTTGTAGAGGTTATGGAATGTAACCAAACCTATGCGGCAAGTGTTGGTATTGGTAATACCGATAGCATGTGGGAAATTACCGGTTTGATCGATGTTACCGATATTATTGGTGCTGCCGAGCCAACATTCATTGGTGGTGCTCAAGTTCACGGATGGAATTACGGGACAACTCCTGATACTGCAGTAAGAGCTGACGGACTTAAATTCGTTGATCCAACCGCTATTAGCGAGGGTAATGCTACTCTAGAAGGTTCTGTATTATTTAAATTGACCGGCTTGCCAAGATAAGTGATATAATTATACCAAAATCAAAGGTTCCCTTAACTGGGAACCTTTTTCTGTTCAAAACAATTTTTAAAGAATAACATGAGAATATTGCATTATAAATGGATTTTTGTTGGGTTGGTAAGTTTTTTTATTTCTTGTAAAAATCAAGAACCTGAGCCTTTGTTGGCTATAAATACAAATGATAGTTCAATGTTCAATGATGCTATTCGTGAACAATATTTTATAGCCTTAGATAGCACCGCCCATTATATGCAGCAAATAGATACGCTGAATTCACTTTCAAAAAATAAGGAACTATTCTTAAAAAGCCGGGAATGGTATAAAAGGGTAGAGCCAATGCTTATGGCATATGATTACGAGAATTACCTTTCAATGAATGCACCCAATTTATTAAAGGTTGAAATTGATGACCATCAAGATGTTAAAATTCTAAAACCGAAGAGTTTTCAAGTGTTAGAAGAGTTGTTGTTCGGTGAAGAAGGATTTTCAAATAAAGAATTAAATAGGGTATTGGAGTATTTAAAGATCAGAATTCCATTTGTTCGCAAAAATCATATTCTCATCACCCAAAGAGACAGGCATCATTTAAAAATGATTCGTGATGCTATTGTAAATATCGCAACAAAAGGTATAACTGGGTTTGACTCGCCCATGTTGGCCAATTCACTAAACGAGGCTATTTATAATTACGAAACCTTACAAAATGTTTTAGCTATCTATAAAGATGCTTTTGCAGATAAAAAATTGTACACGCAATGGGAAGATGAAATTACAGCTACCATTAATGTTCTTAAAAATGGAAATTTTGATGAATTTGATCGCTATTCTTTCATAAAATTTCACACTAATAATCAATTGGACTTAGTGGCCAAAACGGCAAAAGATTGGAATATTGAATTAAGTGAATCTCGTGCGTTAGATCCTAAAGTAACTAGTTTATTCGATAAGAATTTCTTTAATATGAAAATGTTCTCTACCCACAGAGCACCAGATTTTACTAAAGAAAGAATTGAGTTAGGAAGACAGCTTTTCAATGATAAAGATTTATCCGGGTCTGGTACCATAAGCTGTGCAACATGCCATATTGCGGAAAAAGCATTTACGGACGGTCATAAAATTGCTAAAGGAATAAACGGACAAGATTTGCAACGCAATTCACCAACATTAACTTATTCCGTTTACCAACGTTCTTTGTTCTATGATGGTAGGGCAGATGGTCTTGAGGATCAAATTGTTGGAGTTACCAATAATGAAAATGAGTTTCATATCGATTTGGAACAATTAGAAGAGAAAATTCAAGAAAAATCAGACTATAAAGTTCAATTTGATTCCCTTTACGATGGAAAAATAACCGATATGAACGTACGTAATGCTATTGCAACATATATAAGAAGTTTAGCTCCGTTCGATTCTAAATTCGATAGAAACATGAACAATCTTGAAGAAACCATGACTACCGAAGAGATTACCGGTTTTAATCTTTTTATGGGTAAAGCTGCGTGTGCCACTTGTCATTTTCCACCGGCTTTTAACGGTACCGTGCCACCTAAATATATGGAGAGCGAATTTGAAAATCTTGGAGTACCTAAAAACGCAAGTTTTGAGAATCCTATCTTAGATGATGATTGGGGGCAATATTACCCTTACGAAGTAGAGGAGAAGAAACATTTTTTTAAAACATCAACAGTACGTAACGTTGATTTAACCGGGCCATATATGCACAACGGGGTGTATAAAACATTAGAAGAAGTTGTTGAGTTTTACAATGTTGGCGGTGGTCAAGGTATGGGCCTAGATGTACCTTACCAAACATTACCTCCAGATTCTTTACACCTAACCACTACAGAATCAAAGGCTATTATTGCTTTTATGAAAACACTGACCGATAAAAGATTTGAAAAAGAAGCCGTAAACTAGAATTTCTCGAACACACCTAAACCAAACAGGGCAAAATCATATTTAACTGGATCCAATGGGTCCAGTTTTCTAAGGTTTTTATCTAGTTCGGCTAGTGCTTTTGCATCATTTTGTTTCCGCTTTAGCAATCCTAATTTTCTAGCCACATTACCCGAATGAACGTCTAATGGGCAAGATAATTTTGAGGCGGGTATGTTTTTCCATATGCCAAAATCTACATTGGTGGCGGCATCTCTAACCATCCAGCGTAAAAACATATTTATTCTTTTGGCTGCAGAACCTTTTAATGGATCTGAAACATGTTTTGTTGTACGTTGCTCATACGGTAATTCAAAAAATTTTTTCTTGAATATGGAAATGGTGGGCTGTAGAGAATTTTTGTCTTGATGCGTTGTGAAAATACCTTCCAGTCCGTTGTGCTTACTATATATGTTTTTTAGGCTCTGTATAAAATACCTTAAGTCTATTTCATTGAAAGTTCTATGAACAAATCCTGATAAATTCTCTAAATCACCATCGGTATGGTTAAGCACAAAGTCATACGGACTCTGACCCATTTTTTCCATCAGCTTATGAGAATTATTGATGATGCTCTTTCTGTTGCCCCAAGCTATCGTTGCCGTTAAAAAGGCACTGATTTCAATATCCTCTTTTTCAGTGAAAAGATGCGGAATTTGAATGGGATCGGTTTCCAAGAATTCCGGTTTGTTATATTCAATAACCTTTTCGTCAAGAAATACTTTTAATTCACTTTTTGTCATTCAATAGGAATATCTAATAATTGTAAAATTAAAATGGGTACAACCAATATCATATTGTAAACCGCATGTAGTGCCATTGACCATATTAAACCAAATTTTACCCGTATATAACCCAAAAGAAATCCTACGCTTATTTGTGGTGCTACCAATAACGGGGAGAATAGGATTACTTGGGTATTTATTTCAAAATTACTGATATGCATAAACCCAAAGGCAATGGTGAAAAGATAAAAAACAAGCTTAAAATATTTTGAGTCTTTGAAAAAAATGAGCGGTCCCCTAAATAGCAGTTCTTCAAAGAATGGGGCTACGATAACGGCTAAAAAGAAAATGATTGGCACCGAGTAATTACCGAATAGATCATCCATAGCATGTTTCCCCATTTCAAGTTGAAGTACACTTTCTAAAACCCCCGCAACCATTAATAATAAAATACTAGCGCCTAGGGCAATTATTAAAAGCTTAAAAAGTATTCTGAATTTATCAGCTATTGGTATTTCAATATTTTCCTTATAGGTTGGGTTTTTTGCAAATAAAAGTAGTTCTTGAAGCATCCGGGGTTTGGTTATGCTATAATAATTTCCTTGTCCACTATTTTGCCGTCTACCATGGTTAATTTACGATCAGCCATTTCGGCCAATTCTGCATTGTGGGTAACAATTACAAAGGTCTGTCCAAACTTCTCTCGTAATTCAAAAAACAGTTTGTGCAGGTTATCGGCACTTTCAGAGTCTAAATTTCCACTGGGTTCATCCGCAAAAATAATAGAAGGATTATTGATCAAAGCACGGGCAACAGCTACTCGTTGCTGCTCACCGCCAGATAGCTCTGCAGGTTTATGGTCATACCGGTGAGATAGCCCTAAGAAGTCCAAAAGTTCTTTGGCTCTAGTTTCTGCCTTGGCTTTGGGCGTTTTTTTAATAAAGGCCGGTAAACAAACATTTTCAATTGCCGTAAACTCGGGTAACAACTGATGAAACTGAAAGATAAAGCCAATATGTTCATTTCTGAACTTTGCCAAATCCTTATCGTTCAAGTTAGTGGTTTCAATATTATTGATAAGAAGCGTGCTATCCTTTCTGTTAGATTGTACATCTAAAGTACCCAGTATTTGCAATAAGGTAGTTTTACCGGCACCCGATGCACCAACTATAGATACAATCTCGCCTTTCTTAATGTGGAGGTCAACTCCTTTTAATACTTCTAATTCTCCGTAATATTTATGAATGTTAGAAGCTTTGATCATAGGAAGGGGTGTTTATATAAGTTTTCAAAATTAATGAAAATAGCGCTTGCGTAAAATACTAAGGGCAATTATACTTTTACCTATGAGCACTTTAATAAAATGAATTTCAAAATGAGTAATTTTGTTCGCTTTTATGAACAATATATAAGCCAGTTGAAAAAAGAATGCTTAATTTTGTTCAACAAAAATATAATTTTATTAAACATAATATATAATTTATGTCCTCTTATAGAAATTTAGAAGAATACAATCTTGATATTACTGATGAAGTAAGAAGCAGATATTCATCCATTATAGAAGAAATTGGTGAAGATGTAGCGCGTGAAGGGCTAGTAAAAACACCTGAACGTGCAGCAAAGGCCATGCTTTTTTTAACCCAAGGGTATAAGCAAGACGCAGTGGAAATTTTAAAAGGAGCCATGTTCAAGGAGTCTTATGATGATATGGTCATTATTAAGGATATAGAACTATATTCCCTTTGTGAGCACCATATGTTACCGTTTTTTGGAAAAGCCCATATAGCCTATATACCTAACGGTCATATTGTAGGTCTTAGTAAAATACCAAGGGTGGTAGATGTTTTTGCTAGAAGATTGCAAGTGCAGGAACGCTTGACCCATGATATATTGGAGTGTATTAATACCACTTTAAAACCTAAAGGGGTTGCTGTGGTTATAGAGGCATCTCATATGTGTATGATGATGCGCGGTGTTCAAAAACAAAATTCGGTAACGACTACCTCTGGATTTAGAGGTCAGTTTGAAAAAATTGAAACAAGAAACGAATTCTTGAAATTAATTAGTGCAAAACTATCCTAAGACTATTTTTTAGATTAAAAACATTTAAAATTTGGCATCTTTGTTGTATATCATTTAAAGATTAACTAAATTTTAAATATGTCAATTTTAAAAGATAAAAAATACAAGCAACTCCTTATGGGGCTGTTGTTTGATGGTATAGGGATGCTTTCTTTTGCTATACCATTTGTTGGAGAGTTTTCCGATATTGTCTGGGCACCTTTGTCCGGATGGTTAATGACAAGAATGTATAAAGGTAAGATCGGGCAGGCAGCCGGAGTATTTACTTTTATAGAAGAAATTATACCTGGTTTTGATTTAATACCGTCTTTTACCCTTATGTGGTTGTATACTTATGTTTTTAAAGGGGTTGAAAAAGGAAAAACTATTGAAGTTTAATTCCCTTTCTAAAGATTTTCAAATGGCGTAACTTTATCTCAAATCAGAAATGTTTTGAAAAGAAGAAGTTTCGTCGCAAAATCCACCTTAGCCAGTTTAGCCGCTATAGTTGGTGTTGACATTGTATACGGGGCGTTTATACCATCTGGTTACACGCCTATTGCATGTCAAGATACTAATCCCTTCACGTTGTTCAATAAGGATGAAGCCATGGTGGTCCTCAACGATAGACCTTGGAATATGGAAGCTCAGGCTCATTTACTAAATGACCGGGTAACGCCAAATAAGTTCATGTTTATTCGTAATAATGGACTCATCCCTGAAAATATAGATGAAAGATTATGGACGCTTACCATTAATGGGGAATCTGTTCTAAAATCCAAAACGTATCGTCTTCAAGAATTAAAAGATAAATTTAAGCATTATACATATCAACTTACGTTAGAATGTGGGGGTAACGGTAGAAGTGAGTTCAACCCACCTGCTAAAGGAAATCAATGGACTATTGGCGCAGTTTCCTGTGCAAAATGGACCGGGGTACGTCTAAAGGATATCTTGACCGATGTAGGAATAAAGGATGATGCCGTTTATATTGGATATCATGCAGCAGACCAGCATTTAAGTAAAAACCCTAATAAAGAACCTATTTCTAGGGGCGTACCTATATCAAAAGCGATGCAAGATGAAACCCTATTGGCTTTTAAAATGAACGGTGAGCCTATTCCTGTAGCTCATGGTTTTCCATTACGATTGGTTTGTGGAGGTTGGCCAGCATCAACATCTGGAAAATGGCTGACTTCCATAAGTGTAAGAAATATAGTCCATGATGGGGAGAAAATGGGGGGTAGTTCATATAGAGTGCCCTGTGAAACTGTAGCACCTGGAGAGGTAGTTTCAGATGATCAAATGTGCATCATAGAATCCATGCCTGTAAAATCATTGATAACGTATCCTAAATCGGGGGCGTTAATAGAAGAAGGTAAGACGCTTAAAATTAACGGGCATGCTTGGGCGGGTGAACTTGAAGTTGCAAAAATGGAATATTCCATAGATTTTGGAAGGTCATGGAAAACCGCCAAAATAAATACCCCTGCCAATAGGTTGGCGTGGCAAGATTTTGAAGCACATGTATCTTTTCCTAAAAAAGGATATTACGAATTTTGGGGCCGTGCTACCGATGAAAACGGTGCTACACAACCTATGGTGTTGCCTGGATGGAATCCAAAAGGGTATCTAAACAATGCTTGCCATAGAATAGCTGTAAAAGTAATATGATGCAAAACAATAAAGAATCTGAAAGAATTGTTTTTAAACCAGTACTGAAGGTTATTATTCTAATATTGATAAGTTTTGTGGTAGTGGGGGCCCTAGCAGTAATTTTATATGGCCCAAATGAAAGTCAAGTAGAAATTGAGGAGTTAGGCCCGGATGTTGTGGAAAACGGAATTCATGTGCGTACAGGGCTTGTAGATGCTGAAGGTTTGCAAACCGTAATAACAAATTGTACTTCATGCCATTCTTCGCAACTTATTATACAAAATAGAATGGGAGAGGAGCAATGGAACGCCACTATTCGTTGGATGCAGAAAACACAGGGGCTTTGGCCATTGGGCGATAATCAAAAAATTATTGTTGATTATTTGGTGAAAAATTATCCTCCTTTGGAAAAAGGAAGAAGACCTGCACTTACACGAATTGATTGGTATAACCACGATGAATAATTTTTCAAATATATAAAAGCCCCTAATGGATAAACTATTAGGGGCTTTTTTTTAAATCAATTCATGGTATATCTAAAGCGGGATACTTACACCTAAATTAATGTTCCTTCCAATATTTCTAATGCCATCAGATTTAAGTCTTGATAAGTGAGAAATATATTCTTTATCTAAAATGTTATTTGCACTCAACTTTATTTCAATGGGTTGGTTAGAAATGGTAAAAGTAGTACCAAAGCCTAGATTTAATAATGAGTAAGCACTTGTTGGCGTTTCAAAATCACTTACCCTAGTTTGGGCGAAATATGATTTTAAAGTAACAAAACCATAACCATTATATAGATTCTCATTGACCTTAGCCAATTCAAATCGTAAAGTATTTGCCCAGTTATTTGCAGGAATTAAAGGTAAATTACCACCATTTTTCAAATCTCCATTTACGATGGAAAAATTGCTTTCCATGTGTAACCAATCTAATGGATGTGGGTGATAATGAAGCCCGGCCTCACCGCCATATAAATTTGCATCTTGTTGTTGATATCGAAAAACAGCATCATCGTCAACAGTAGTTCCATTTGGCTCTAAATAGATATAATCGGAGATAGAATTATAAAACCCGTTGATATAAAATTCAAAATGTTCGTTTTGAAATTCTAAGGATAAATCTGTTTGTATATTACGTTCATTGTCTAAATTATCATTACCAATTTCATATCTATTTGTACCTTCATGAGAACCATTCGAAGTTAATTCTGCCAGATTGGGAGCCCTAAAACCAGATGCCACATTAAATCGGCTTATAATATTCTTGCTCAAATCAATTTTATAACCTGCCGCTAAATTAAAACTGTTGTAACTTCTATCTATTGCTGCTATGTACCCTTCATCTCCTATGATTCCGTTTTCTTCTCCATTAATAATACGTCTGTCAAAACGAATACCTAATTGTATATCACTTTTGTTGAAATGTATATGGGAAGTAGCTAAAACACCAATGTCGTTCGTGGTTGCGTCAGGAATTAAAACTTCTTCACCATAGTTTTTATTTGTTTGGTTCATACCTTGAACACCTACAATAGTTTCAACCGCACCGATTTTCGCTAAATTATACTGAATATTATAGCTTAAGGTTTGCAATTTCATGTCTAAAGCAGCTTCTTCACCTTCATGTTGTCCTTCTTCTTCATGATCTTCACCCTCTTCATGTTCTTCCTCTTCCTCCTCGTGGTGGTGGTCTTCAAATTCCTGTCTATTATTATTGGTAAGGCCTAAAATGATCTGTAGACTTGAATTATTAAAATAAATATCAGATTTTGAACTCAGTATATGGCTGGTAATATTTTGAAAAGGTTCTATGGCATTTCTGTTCGTAGATTGCTCTCCTATTTCCTCTGGAATACCAAGTTCCGAATTGTTGTAATTATACCGGACCTCAGTCTTAAAATGGCTCAATTGGTAGGCTAAACCTGTTTTTAAATCCTTTTCATTAAACCTAGAATTGGTCACGCGTTCATCACCTCCAGTTTTATAATCAACATGAGAGCTTCCGCCAAAGCGGGCTAAAAATTTAAGTTTGTCAGAAGATATCTTTATACCTGCATTACCATTTATTCCTTGAGAATTGGAGAAATAATTAAGGTTTATATCTCCGTCAACTTCGTTTGTATTTGCGAATTTTTCAGGATTAAGATAAAGAACACCACCCAAAGCATCTGAACCATATAATAAAGAAGCGGGACCTTTAATTACTTCAACACTTTCAATACCCGCATCACTAATTCCTAACCCATGCTCATCACCAAATTGTTGATTTTCTAAACGTATACCCTGGGTATAGGTCAATACTCTATTTGAACTTAAACCACGAATTACTGGTTTGCCAATACCAACCCCCGTAGATACACTTTCTATACCAGGAATGTTCGTTATACCCTCGGCTAAATTAATTGCTCCGGCATTTAGCAACTCTTTTATGCTGCTTCTTTCAACTTTCATTACATTTTCTCGCTGTAATTTATGAAATGGTGTAGATACGATAACTTCTTCCATTTCAATGGCACTCGTAGTTAATTCTAAAGAAAGCTTCGTAGATTTATTTAAAATCTCAACAGTTTGCGAATAGGTTTGGTAGCCTATATATGAGACTACAATTTTAAACTTTCCGGTAGGTAAATTATTGATTTCATAATAACCGTCAGCATTTGTAACTGTACCTTTTTCTAACTGTGGAAAATATATGGATACTTGTTCTAGAGGTTGGTTTTCATTGTCTTTTATAGTTCCGTTCAAACTATTTTGCGCGAATGCAAAGTGTGCTAACAATGCAAATAGCATTGTTATATGTATATTTTTCATATAAAATTGTATTAAGATATTAAGATTTAAACGTGTTGCTAGGATTTTTCTAACAAGTTGGGGGACCTCTTAATACAAAATGTAGTAGTTGATACTTACTTAAAAAGTAATAGTTATTAGTAATTACCTTGGTAATTGTAGAAGGAGCAATAAGGTTAGGGCAATCAAATTCTGGATTAAAAAATGTAGATAAATGATAATGTTCAAAATCACAGTTAAACTCTACGGGGTGAATATGTAATTCACCTTTCATAACACATTGAACATTTTCATGTTCATGCATTGCATGCGAAATTTTCACAAAATAAGGCCCTAGTAAGCCAACCAATAAAATGATGGCCACTATAGAATTTACAATTTTGTGTTTTGATAAACTCATGTTTGCAAATCTAACCCATGCATGTTGCAACAAACTGTTAAAGAACTATTAAATTATGTAACTAAAAATCCGAGTCCTATTCTCTTTAGCATTTTTTTCTCAAAGGCCCAGAAAAATTTAAATTGACCAAATAACCAGCCATAAATTATCAATAACACCTGATAAAATGGGAAAATTAATAAAATTCGTAAAAAAATGTAAAGCGCATTTCCCCACCAACTATCTGAAAAATTTGCTTGATTTAGTCCAATTATTTCCAAAAAAGGCTTGGCAACATACACAGATGAAGATCCTGTTATAGCAAATACCACGAATATGATTATTAATTGAAAATTGTTGGTAATACCCCAACGTTCTTTTAACCTTTGCATACTTTAGTTTAAAGACTGTAAATATACTTCTTAAATACGGGGTATAAAAGGACCTAAACGTTGATTGTACTTTCTTTGAAAATAAATAAAGTAATTATATAATTTGTAATTCACCTCATATCCATAATCTATGTGTTGGTCATAATCTATTTGAAGTTCATATAAATTAGGATTATAGCGCATAGGTTGTATTACCCTTTGGTTCCATTCTAAAACCATTATATAATTTCTATTTTCCATATACTCTTGGGAATAATAGCCTTCTGGTTTGGCAATGGAGTTAAGCCAAGTATTGAAACCAGGTTCTATTATGATTATTTCATATTCGATCTTATCGCTAGCAATTGAAACGGTATCTTCTTCTATATGATTGAATACCTCCTTTTCATTTTCAGTAATGGATAATGATTTGTTGCTTGTACCACAATTTAAAAGTAAAGCAAAGCAAATACCTGCCAATACAATGTATAAAACTTTAAAACTCATCTTTTTCATAAATATTAAGATACAAAAAAAGCCGCTTGTTTTTACAAGCGGCTTAGTTATAAAAAGTTTAGGTGTTATTTTCCAAAAAGACCTCCTAAAAGACCTCCCAGACCACCTTGTTTTTTGTTACTGCCCATTACCATACCGGCAACATCGTCCAAAATACTACCATCTCCGTCTGCATCCAATAATGTGGTAATTAAACTTTGGTTTTCTTGAGGTTGACCTCCAAGCATACTACCTAAAAGTGCATTCATGCCTGTGCCATCATTTACATTGCTCTGTGCTGTCTGTTTTCCTAAAAAGCCCATAACAATTGGCGCGGCAATTTTTAAAATTTGAGCTACAGAACCAGAATCTAAACCAGATTTTGCACTTAAAGCACTTTCTACCTGAGGTTGCTTGTTACCAAAAACGTGTCCAAGAATACCAGCACCATCTTGCATTACGCTATCATCTACACCACCATTAAAAAGACCACCCAAATTTTCTAGTATTCCACCATTGTGCTTGTTGGATAATGCACTCATTAACCCCTGCGCGCCTTCTGGTGTGGAAACATTCTTTTTCATTGCTCCAAGTATTAGCGGCATAGCCATACTTAGTACATTAGCGGTTTTTTCTTCGGGCTGATTGGTTTGCCCAGCTACACCGCTAATTAATTGTTGCCCCATAGGGCTATTTAATAAATCTAATAATCCTGCCATTGTAATAGTTAATTTAATGTTTATGCTGTAAAATACGAAAAAGAGTCAATAAAATAGGCTATTGAGCACTTATTTTAGTAACATAATAATCTGTTCCGCCAATTCTTGCCCTATTCTTTCCTGAGCCTCAAGTGTAGCAGCACCAATATGGGGAGACAAGGATATACTTGAATGCATTAATAATCGCATTTCTGGCTTTGGTTCAGATTCATAAACATCTAACCCAGCAAATGCTACGGTGCCATTTTCAAGGGCCTCAACCAAGGCTACTTCATCTAGAACACCACCTCTGGCAGCATTAATTATCCCAACACCTTTCTTCATCTGTGAAAATTCCTCTTTGCCCAAAATGTAATCCTGTTGTTCCGGTACATGCATAGAGATATAATCAGCATGTTTTAAAAGTTCCTCTTTTGAAGAATTTTGCAATGAAAAGGAGAGCTGCTGTCCATCATAGAAAGAAAGTTTTACTTCGGCAGTAAGCACTTCCGGGTCACAGTATATAACCTTCATTCCCGCACCAAGGGCCAAACGAGCAGTTGCCTGACCAATATTACCGAAACCAAAAATTCCTAAAGTTTTATCACGAAGTTCCGTTCCCTTTGAATATGATTTCTTAAGGCCTTTAAAATTCGTATCTCCCTCCAGTGGCATATTTCTATTGGCATCATATAAAAATCTTGCTCCACCAAATAAGTGTGCAAAAACCAATTCTGCAACAGATTCTGAGGATGCGGCAGGAGTATTGATCACATGTATACCTTTTGCTTTGGCATAATCTACATCAATATTGTCCATACCAACACCTCCGCGACCAATTAATTTAAGATTGGTACATGTATCAATTAAATCTTTTCTGACCTTGGTAGCACTTCTTACCAATAAGACTTCAATATTATTATCGTTTATAAAATTGGTAAGCTGTTCCTGTGCCACTGTAGTGGTCAACACTTCCATTCCGGCTTTTTCCAATAATACTATACCATTTTTGGATATACCGTCATTTGCTAAAATCTTCATTTCTGTTCAATCATTTAATTACGGAGTCGTTGCATCTTTTGCGGACAGTTCCTGAAAATAATGTCAAGGACTATCCTTTGCGCTCCATTTCACTCATAACATCTACCAATACGCCTACACTTTCCAATGACAATGCATTATACATGCTGGCCCTATAACCACCTACGGAACGGTGACCATTTAGACCGTTAATTCCCGCTTCTTTTAATAAGGTGTCAAAGGTGGATTTTAAATTGTCATCCGTTAAATTAAAGGTAGCGTTCATTATAGAACGGTCTTCCGTATTTGCATAACCTTTAAAAACCGGGTTTAAATCTATTTCAGAATATAGTAAGCGTGCTTTTTTCTCATTAATCTCTTCAATAGCGGCAATTCCTCCCATATTCTTAAGCCACTCTAAGGTCAACATTGATGTATACACGGCAAACACAGAAGGTGTATTGAACATACTATCCTTAGAAATATGTACTTGATAATCTAACATAGAAGGAATTGTTCTTGATACCTTTCCTAAAATCTCCTCTTTTACGACTACCAAGGTGGCCCCTGCAGGTCCCATGTTTTTTTGTGCTCCGGCGTATATTAAATCAAATTTGGAAAAATCCAATTGTCTAGAAAAAATATCGGAACTCATATCACATACCAATGGAGCATCGGTTACGGGAAATTTCTTGAACTGTGTTCCGTAAATAGTATTATTAGAGGTTATGTGTAAATAATCCAGTCCTTTGGGAACGGAATATCCTTTTGGTATATACCTGTAATCTTCATCTTTAGATGAGCCTACTTCAATAACCTCGCCGTATAATTTAGCTTCTTTTATAGCTTTGTTACTCCAGGTACCTGTATTTATATAACCCGCTTTGGTCTCCATTAAATTGTTGGCGACCATTAAGAATTCTAAACTGGCACCACCTTGTAAGAATAGGGCTTGATACCCTTTGTCCTTAAGGTCTAAAAGTTCCAATGCCAAGGAACGTGCATTTTCCATTACAGCAACAAAATCTTTGCTCCGGTGAGAAATTTCTATAAGCGACAAACCAGAACCGTTAAAATCCATAACAGCTTCCGATGCCTTTATTATAACTTCTTTGGGTAAAATACAAGGGCCTGCGCTAAAATTGTGCTTTTTCATTTTGTGTGTAATTTAGGGGAGCAAAGGTCAGGATTTTTTCAATAATCCACCGTATTCCTGTGTATTTAATTCATGATGTTCTCAACAGGAATTCAACAGTATCCAAACCATCGGCATAATCATTTAAAGATGGTATTTGCGTTTCTCCAAATGCTACCTCATTAGCTGTAAAATTAGAGGCTACAATGCATTGAATTTGCTCTTCATCTTTTCGTAATCTTGTTTTTAATTCATTTGGGTCGTCATAATACTCAAAAAACAACGAGGCAATAGGGGAGGAATAACTTGTATCCTCCTTTAGAATTAGAAACCCGTTATCCAAAATTTTAAATTCGCTCATAAGATATACCGCCTTATTATAATCATAATTATTGGCATATTTATGATGATTTATAATGTCGTTGTATTTGAACATGGCCTTAAAAAATTGGTCTATTTCGTAGTTTCTGGGAATAAAAATTTTAGAGACACTTCTACAGCCCAATCCAAAATATCTGAAAATATCCTCTCCCAGTGCAATTAAGTCATCCGTTGATTCATATCCCTGTAAAATAGCGACCGAATTTCTGTTTTTTCTTATAACATTAGGTTTTTTGCTAAAATAATACTCAAAATACCTGGATGTATTATTACTTCCGGTCGCTATGACCGCATCAAAATTTGTAAGCCTTTCTTTGGTAAAAGTCACGTAACCTTTTAAAGAGGGTTCTATATCTATTAAGTAATCTATAAGAAGCGGAATTAATTTTTGGTCGCTACTTGATAATTTTACCAATGCATTGTTACCGGTGACCAAAACGGACAATAAATCGTGAAAACCTACTAAGGGAATATTACCTGCTAGAATAAGTGCAACGGTCTTGTTTTTATTTTTATTTAAATCATATGCACTTAACCAACGTTCCATATTTTGTTGGGTAAGTGTATTGCCCCAAGTTTTAAAAGCATGTAGACAATTATCCTTGGTGAACCAGCCGTTGTAATGATGGGCCATTTCAACCTCATTCTTAAAAATAGGAAACCATTTATTTTCTGTGGCTTCCAAATTTTTACCGGATTCAATATATTCACAAAATGATCTTAAAAAATCACCAAGTTTAACAAAAGCTTTGATAGTAAGATTGTGATCGCTCATTATATTTGTATACTAATTCACTAGGAATTACCTTTGTGCAAAAATAAGCATGCCCGTTCTTTTTTGGGCATTTTAATGTAGAAGAAATTATGGCGATTATAATTACTGACGAATGTATTAACTGTGGGGCCTGCGAACCAGAATGTCCAAATACGGCAATCTATGAGGGTGCGGATGAATGGAGATATAGTGACGGAACCTCGTTAGAGGGCGAAATTGTATTGCCTAACGGAAAACAAGTAGATGCCAATGAGGTGCAGGAGCCTATAAGTGATGAAGTATACTATATTGCTCCTGATAAATGTACGGAGTGCATGGGTTTTCATGAAGAGCCTCAATGTGCGGCCGTTTGTCCGGTAGACTGTTGTGTGCCAGACGATGACCATGTAGAATCTGAAGAGGTGCTATTGGCCAAGCAAAAATTTATGCATCCAGAGGATTAATATAATTTTACCAATAAATAATAGAAAAGGCTATCCCAACGGGTAGCCTTTTTTTTGGTTTTTTAGATATAAGTACCTCCTGAACAGGTAGGCCAATTTATCTTGAAAGTTAATTAGTGCTATGTTTTAAAACAAAAAAAGGCCACCTATGCACAGGTGGCCTTTTTCGAAATAAACTAACTCAAACTAGAACTTATAATTCAACGAAAGGTTAAACATGGTTCCTAATTGGCTAAAATGGTATCCATCATACGTCATTTGAGAATAACGTTGATTGAATGTTATCAAATTTGACTGATTCTGAACTTGTGCTGGATCAGCTAAAATTGCATCTCCTGTTGCGTTTTTGGACTTGAAACTCCATTCTGGCAATACGTTCAAAATATTATTGATGTTCAATGCCAATGTCAACTTATCCGTTGCACTATAGTTGATACCAAGATCGGTAACAATTTTTGGCGTGAATTCGGTAAAGATATTATTGTCCATTCCTTGTTGTTGAAAAGTGGTCTTTCCAAAATAGGTGTTGTTCAAGGAAATGCCAAACTTGTTAATGTCGTAGTTTGCTCCTAAAATCCACTTTGTTTTAGGACGTGAAGTAAAGAATAATGCTTCTTGTGTTTCATTTACTACAGACTGACCGGAGTTAGCTACCAACGGAACATCTTTTACCGGACCGTCTCTTTCATTTTGGATCGTATAATTACCGGAAAGATTTAAATCAAGACTTCCAGCACCTAAATCAATTCCCTTATAAGCCAATACTACATCTATACCAGAGGTTTTAGTGTCTATGGCATTGGAGAAGAAACTAACATCACTTAAATTATTATCGGCCAATAAAATATCCAACGGATTGTTGGGGTCACCACTTGGGCCAATTTCAGAACCTAGAACAATTCTATCCTTTACGGCTATATTGTAATAATCCAAGGTATAGCTGAATTTATTTGCAATTTTACCTCCAAAACCTACGGTAAAGTTTGTAGACGTTTCAGCATCTAATTGTTGTATACCAAGAAGTTTGGCTTGTGTAGATACGTTGTTGATCAACCCACCAACTTGTATGCCTTGTCCAGGAACAAAACTATACTGCGCTTTCTGGGTATAGATTTGATGAAGGGTAGGGGCTCTAAACCCAGAAGAAATAGATCCTCTTAAAGTAAAGGCATCATTGACCTTATATCTAGAACTGAACTTGTAAACAAAAGCATTACCAAAGTCAGAATAGTTTTCTGTTCTTATGGTACCACTTAATAGGAAAGCATCGGTTACATCATAATCCAAACTTAAGTATCCACCAATATTATAACGGTTAAACTTACCTGAATTTTGAGGAGAGGCACCGGCAAATGAATCTGCACCACCACCATCATAAGAGGCTAATTCACCTTCTATAACTTCAAAAGTTTCTGTTCTAAACTCTGCACCAACACCAATACTTACTTTATCTGAAAGTAATCTAGAAATATCTATGTTACCTACATTGTGTGAAAATCTTGTTCCTCCCGGATCAAATGATTGCTGACTGTTTTCCCTGTATAACTGAGAACCTTCTGTAACTTCTCCGTCATCTATTGTACCGTTACCATTGGCATCTACCCACGTTGATGGAGAGTAGACCACATTCCTGTTGTGAGATTGATTTACCTTATAGGTTTGTAAGTTTCCACCTGTTGTAAAACTAGCGTCAATATTCCAATCATTAATGGTTGATTTAAAACCAACAGTACCGTTATAGTCACTTAAAAGTCCCTCAAAAGTTGGTACGTAGCCATCATATCCATTTGGCGTATTAGGATTGTTGCCAGGAAAAAAATCGGCTAAATATGGAAAATCTTCAACGGTTCTCCAATATGGTGTTCTATAATTTGCAAAACTATTTACAGCTTTATAAACGTATGCGGCATTTGCGTAAAGTGTTGTATTATCACTTAAGTCATAACCAAAATTAGCAGAAAATTTTGCTGCTGCCGTTTCTGGTGATCCATTAATGTTACCTGCATCTGGCCTTCTTGAAAGAAAAGATTCCACATCGGCAATATCAGCTCCAAAATCTGCTGCTTCACCAGCTGCATTTACCGTACCTGGTCTGTTGGCAAGATTAACCTTGGAAAAATCTACCGTATAATTAATAAAACCTTTGTCCTCTGCAATAGAAGAACCGTTATTAACGGCAACTCCGAACATTTCTCCATCACCTTCAGAAGTTATTCCTGTTCTAACGGTTGCAGATCCTTCATTGGGGGAATCTTTTAAGATAATGTTCATAACCCCGGCAATGGCATCTGAACCATATTGGGCAGATGCACCATCTCTAAGGATTTCTACTCTTTTAATCGCATCTGTTGGTATGGCAGAAATATCTGCACCTGTTTCACCCCGTCCTGGTGATGTTTGTGTATATAATAAGGCACTTAAATTTTTACGTTTTCCATTGATCAATATCAATGTTCTACTTGGACCCATATTTCTTATTTCATAAGGGTCTAATAATGAAGTTGCATCGTTTACAGGTGTTTGTACCGTATTAAATGATGGTATTCTATATTGTAACGCCTTGTCAAAAGTTACTTGTCCGGTAGAATTTAATTCTTTTACTCCTACCACATCTACAGGTAGGGGAGTATCTGTATTACTTCTTGGGGCGGTTCTTGAACCAACTACAATAAATTCATCAAGTTCCATACCTTCTGATAACTGTACATTGATCGTACTCTTGCCCGCAGTTGAAATTTCTTGTGTAGCAAACCCTATATAGCTAAAAACCAATTTGGTATCATCAGTAATATTGATGGAATAATTACCGTCAAAATCTGATGTTGTACCGTTAGTAGTACCTTTTTCAACAATATTAACACCCGCCAGCGGCATGCCTGATGCATCTGTTACTTTACCTGTTATGGTGTTTTGAATTTCTTCATTAAGGGTCAAGGCAGATAACCCATTTTTATATGAATCTAATTTTAAGACTTTGGCGCGTTCACTTTTTTTGTGATAAACTACATAATATTTATTGCCAAGATATTCAAAATCAAAACTGGTTTTGCGTTCTAGCTTATTGATAATCTTATCCAAAATGGGAAATTTATATTCCTCTGGATTTAAGCTTGTATTGGATACCAATGTAGGATTGTAAGTGAAGAACACTTCGTATTTTTCACTGATCTCATTTAAAAACTCGTCTAGAGTTACTTCTTTGTCCAGCTTATTAGCCGCTACCGCATTAATACTACTTGATATAAGTAGTACTGCAAGCAGTGTTTTAATGAATTTGTTCGTTCTCATAAGTATAGTTTTAGTTATTAATAGGGTTTTGTGTTATTTGTAAAGTATCGTTTTTGTGTATGATTCTAGTGCCGGTCGCTTTTTCGATAGCTGCTATACATATCTTTAAATTCTGATTAGGAATACCTCCGGATATGGGAATATTTTTAAGGGAATTGCTTGAGTACAGCACTTTTACGCCGTAGGTGTTCTCTATGTTGACCATGACTTCCTTTAATGGAATTTCATTAAAGGCGTACGTACCACCTCTCCAAAGTGCATAGGGCGTTTTTACGGAAACCTTTTTATGGATAAGATTTTCGCTCTCCTTTGAAAAAGATACCAGTTCCCCAGGAATCATTTTAGTTACCGTACCGTTATTGAATTCTAAATGTATAGACCCTTCGTCCAAGACTACATTGGTCTTTTTCTTTCTTGTATTGACATGGAATTGGGTGCCCAGTACCTCTACTTTAAGGTCTTCTGTCAGTACCCAGAATTTCGCATTGGTGCTTGGAATGGGTTTTACCTTAAAATAGGCCTCGCCATCCAATTTAATGAACCTAGGGTTGTTTTTGTCATAAGATATTTGAGAGTTGCCGTTCAAAACTACAGAGGTACCATCCGGTAACTTTAAATCCATAATTTCACCAAAGTTGGTTTTATGGATAGTGGTATTGTGGCTAGTAAATAAAGATAACCCATTCCAACTCAATAGAATTAAAAATATAGCGGCCGTAGTCAACAAAAATATTTTTTGTGATGACCGTAAAGTTTTATTGGGCTTTACCTTTGGTTCTACATTATCTAGCTTGGACAATATTTTTTCTAGCTCGTAATCAATTTTTGAAGTATCTGGATATCGGTGCTCAAATTGTACACCCAGGATAATGGCTTTGGCGTTCTCCACCATTTCTATATGCTGCGGATTGTTCTGTAGCCAAAGATTCCAATATTCTATGTCATTCTTATTAAGCCCTCTGGCCCAATTTTCAAATGAGGCATCTTCTAGGAAGAATGATAAATTGATGTTGTTGTTTTTCATTGAATAGGGTGTTCATACTTAAGAGATACAAATCTTAAATATATACCCTATAATTTTCAATTTTTTTTCAAAATTGTTTTAATCTGTTGATTTTCAGATGATACGCGTAGTTTTTTCATTGCTTTTTGAAGCGTATTTAAAACACTTTGGTAATTCATATCCATCACCTCGGCAATATCCGCTACTTTCATTTCACTATAATACTTAAGATATATTACCTCTTTTTGTCTTGGGGATAATTGATTGATGAGGGTGTTTAATGTTGCGGTGCACAAAAATTGCACTTCTTGGTGTATGGAAATCTCTTCTGCGGAGAAATTGAAATTTGTTTTGAATAACTGCGCTTCTGAAATTGGAATGTTTTTCTGGCTTTGTTGTAGTTTTTTTATCAATCTTCTTTTGAACGATACAAATAAATAAGCCTTTAAATTATTTATATTCCTAGACTTATCTCGTTCCTCAAAAAGTTGTAAGAAGAAATTTTGAAGGCAATCTTCCGTTAAATTTGGTGAATTGCTAATCTTTAAACCGTATACGTATAACTGAGGATAGAATTTTTTAAAAAGTAGCGAAAATGCATTACGTTCGCCTTTTTTAAAAAAGTACCATAAAGTTTCATCAGAATGTAATTCCATATTATTCTACGTATTCTGGCCACAAAGTATAGAATTTTTTCTTAAAATATGTTAATTATGTATATTTTGTTTGTTGTAAAGCTAAAATATTTGTGCAATTAATAATTAATGTGTATTTATTTTTATGTAAAGTTTAGCGACTAATTTGACTTTAAAATGTAGATCTAAAAACTATATTTGCATCCTTGAAATATTCTTTATTATGAAAGCAGGTATTGTAGGATTGCCCAATGTTGGTAAGTCAACTCTTTTTAATTGTTTGTCCAATGCAAAGGCACAAAGTGCAAATTTTCCATTTTGTACTATAGAGCCCAATATTGGTGTGGTCAATGTACCCGATTCCCGTTTGGAAAAGTTAGAAGAGCTTGTAAGTCCGGAAAGGGTATTGCCTGCTACAGTGGAAATTGTGGATATAGCCGGTTTGGTTAAAGGAGCAAGTAAAGGAGAGGGTTTAGGAAATCAATTTTTAGGAAATATCCGTGAAACCGATGCCATTCTTCATGTTCTTCGTTGTTTTGACAATGATAATATTGTGCATGTAGACGGTAGTGTTGATCCAATTAGGGATAAGGAGACAATAGACATGGAGCTTCAACTTAAAGATTTGGAGACGGTAGATAAAAAATTGGAAAAAGTTAAAAGAGCGGCAAGGACAGGTAATAAAGAAGCGCAAAAAGAAGAGGCCGTACTATTAGCCGTAAAGGAAGGACTTGAATCTGGTACCTCGGTCAGGGCAATTGATATAGAAGAAGAGCTCAGGCTAGAATTTGTAAAACCTTTACAGTTCATTACGGACAAGCCTGTTATGTATGTATGTAATGTGGATGAGGGTGCTGCTGTAGATGGAAACGCATATGTTGAAAAGGTGAAAGAAGCTGTTGCCGCAGAAAATGCAGAGGTAATATTCTTAGCTGTAGGTACCGAGGCCGATATCACCGAATTGGAAACTTATGAAGAGCGTCAAATGTTTTTGGAGGATTTAGGGCTGGAAGAACCCGGGTCTGCCAAATTGATTCGTGGGGCCTATAAATTATTAGATCTTGAAACATACTTTACCGCAGGTGTAAAGGAGGTTCGCGCTTGGACCATACCTGTAGGGGCAACGGCTCCGCAAGCTGCGGGAGTTATCCACACCGATTTTGAGAAAGGGTTCATTAGGGCAGAAGTTATCGCTTATGATGACTATGTTGCCTTTGGGAGTGAGTCAAAAGTAAAGGAAGCGGGTAAAATGAGAGTAGAAGGCAAGGAGTACATTGTAAAAGATGGTGATGTAATGCATTTCCGTTTTAATGTTTAATGCTCATAAATAGTCAACCGGTCTCGTAGCATTTTTAATTCTTGCTCTAATTGGTTGACTTTTTTTATCATATGGTTTAAGGTATCTATGCCTTCCATATTAATGCCGAGTTCGTTTCGTAACCTATATACGCGTTCAATTTCTACAATGTGCCGTGGCTCAACGTATATTTTGTTTTCGATATGTTGTACTTCGATCATTTCAAATTCCAATAGTTCGTCTATGAATTCCATCGGAGTTTGTGTTTGTTGGCAATACAACTCTATTTGAATATAATTTTCTGAATTCATGTTATCGTAATTCTGAAAGTTGTTTAAATAATTCTCTTTCTTTTTGGGAAAGATGGGTAGGCATGGCTACTTTATAAGTTATATATAGGTCCCCATGAGCACCTTTCTTTTTGTAAACCGGCATACCCTTTCCCTTTAATTTTACTTTAGTATCATTTTGGGTTTCTGGTTTTACCTTCAATTTTACTTTACCGGTCATGGTGTTGACTTCAATAGTATTACCTAAAATTGCATCATAAAGCGTAATTGTTTCATTTTTATACAAATCATTGCCAACCCTTTTAAAATCGGTGTTATTAAGAATTTCAAAAGTTAAATACAAGTCGCCATTGGGTCCGCCATTGGCACCATCTGATCCATAACCATTAATTCTAATGGTTTGTCCGTCTTCAACACCGGCAGGTATGGTTATCCTTATTTTTTTATGTCCAAGATCCAAGGTTTGCTTTTGATCTTCTAAAATATCCAGTAAATTTAATTTGAGCGTTGCATTAAGGTCTTGACCTTTAAATTGGGTGGTTCGCCTGTTGCCGCCACTTCTAAAGTCACCACCACCAAACATAGACTCAAAAAAATCTGAAAAATCTTCAGCAGACCCGGTATTGCTAGTATATGTTCTTCTATTGCCACCGGGAGAGTTGCGTTGCTGCCGTTTAGCTTGCTCAAAAGCTTCTGCATGCTCCCAATCCTTGCCATATTCATCGTATTTTTTTCTTTTTACGGGATCACTCAATACCTCATTGGCCTCATTGACCCTTTGAAACCTTTCTTGGGCACTTTTGTCATTAGGATTTAAGTCTGGGTGCAATTTTCTTGCAAGCTTTCTATAGGCCTTCTTTATTTCTGCCGGTGTGGCATTCTTGTCAATCTCAAGAACTTTGTAGTAGTCTATAAATTCCATAAGTGCATTTAATGTATTTAAAATTAAAAAACGGTTTATATTTTTACAATGACTTATGTCATCAAATACTGACTCATTTATTTTGATTTTTACCGCTATTGCTATTATCAATCTTTATAAAACAGGAATGGCTATCAACAAAAAAGGATACTTTATTGTTAATTACTTTAACAGTTAGGGGTTTTATCTTTTGTTCAGTGGCATTATCTTTAGCAACACTTTCATAAAATTTTAATTCATGTCCCAAGACACTACTAAATATACCGAAGACAATATACGTTCGCTAGATTGGAAGGAGCACATCCGTTTAAGACCTGGAATGTATATCGGTAAATTGGGAGATGGTTCTTCTGCTGATGACGGGATCTATATTCTTTTAAAAGAAGTTATAGATAACTGTATTGATGAGTTTGTGATGGGTGCCGGTAAAACCATTGAGATAACTATCAAGGACAAGGTGGTTAAGGTTAGGGACTATGGACGGGGTATTCCTTTGGGTAAAGTGGTAGATGTAGTTTCCAAGATGAATACCGGAGGTAAATATGATAGTCGTGCCTTTAAAAAATCCGTTGGTTTAAATGGTGTAGGTACTAAAGCGGTCAATGCACTCTCTAGTTTTTTTGAAGTACAATCGTCACGGGAAAATAAGGTTAAGACAGCCCAGTTTAGTTCGGGAAACCTAGAAAAGGAAATTGGTCCGGAGGAAACCAGTAAACGTAAAGGGACCAAAGTTACCTTTATACCTGATGAGCAAATATTCAAAAACTTTAAATACAGAAATGAGTATGTGGAACGCATGCTCAAGAACTATGTCTATTTAAATCCGGGGTTGACCATTGTTTTTAATGGAGAAAAGTTTCATTCTGAAAACGGATTGAAGGATCTTCTCGAAGACAATAATAATATGGAAGACCTTCTATATCCTGTAATTCATTTAAAAGGAGAGGATATTGAGGTAGCGTTGACCCATAGTAAAACCCAGTATAGTGAGGAATACCATTCCTTTGTCAATGGCCAGCATACTACACAAGGGGGTACGCACCAAGCTGCATTCAGGGAAGCTATCGTAAAGACTATTCGTGATTTTTATGGCAAAAATTATGATGCTTCCGATATTAGGAAGTCAATAATTTCAGCTATTTCGATTAAGGTGATGGAGCCTGTTTTCGAGAGTCAGACCAAAACCAAATTAGGTTCTACCGATATGGGCGGAAATTTCCCTACCGTGCGTACCTATATCAATGATTTTATTGGTAAATACCTAGATAATTACCTTCATAAAAATACCGAGACGGCAGAAAAGCTACAGCGTAAAATTATGATGGCCGAAAAAGAGCGGAAAGAACTTTCCGGTATACGGAAATTAGCTAGGGATAGAGCTAAAAAAGCCAGTCTTCATAATAAAAAGCTTCGGGATTGCAGAGTGCATTTAAGTGATATGAAGCATGACCGTAGATTGGAGAGTGCCTTGTTTATCACTGAGGGTGATTCCGCATCGGGGTCCATTACAAAATCGCGTGATGTAAATACCCAGGCGGTATTCAGTTTAAAAGGTAAGCCGTTAAACTCTTACGGTATGTCCAAGAAGATTGTTTATGAAAACGAGGAATTCAACCTTTTGCAAGCAGCATTGAATATTGAGGAATCCATTGAGGATTTGCGCTATAACAATATTATCATCGCTACTGATGCAGATGTAGATGGTATGCACATAAGATTATTGCTCATAACTTTTTTCCTTCAGTTCTTTCCTGAGCTTATCAAGGAAAATCATTTGTATATTTTACAAACCCCATTATTTAGGGTTCGCAATAAGAAAGAAACAATTTATTGCTATAGTGATGAAGAGCGGCAGCATGCAATCAATAAATTATCGGGTAAACCTGAAATTACTAGATTTAAAGGTTTGGGTGAAATCTCCCCAGATGAGTTTAGGCATTTTATAGGTGAGGATATTAGATTGGAGCCAATAATGTTGGACAAGGCCATGTCCATAGAAGAATTATTGAGTTTTTACATGGGTAAAAATACACCGGACAGGCAAAAATTTATTATCAACAATCTTAAAGTAGAAGTTGATTTAATTGAAGATAAAGTAATATAAACTAAGTAAATACGATTACTTCTGAATGGAAGAGAATGACGATATTAACGAGGAAATTAATGATAATCTTTCTGAGGACAATAGTATAAATACTGAGAATTCCGAAGCTTTGACCAGGGTGTCAGGTATGTATAAGGATTGGTTTTTGGACTATGCATCCTATGTAATACTTGAACGTGCGGTTCCTGCCATTGAAGACGGATTTAAGCCGGTGCAACGCCGTATCATGCATTCGTTAAAAGAATTGGATGATGGTCGTTATAACAAAGTTGCCAATGTTGTGGGTCATACCATGCAATACCACCCTCATGGGGATGCCAGTATTGCGGATGCCATGGTACAAATAGGGCAAAAAGATTTGTTGATCGATACTCAGGGTAACTGGGGTAACATCTTAACCGGTGATAGGGCGGCCGCATCTAGGTACATAGAGGCAAGATTATCCAAATTTGCCTTGGAGGTAGTATTCAGTCCCAAGATTACGGAATGGCAAGCATCCTATGATGGCAGAAAAAAAGAGCCGGTAAATCTTCCCGTTAAATTTCCTCTTTTGTTGGCGCAAGGCGCAGAAGGTATTGCCGTTGGTTTGTCCACTAAAGTCTTGTCTCATAATTTTAATGAATTGATAGATGCTTCCATCAAACATTTAAAGGGACAGCGTTTTAAACTATTTCCAGATTTTCCTACTGCGGGTATTATTGATGTTACCAATTATAATGATGGATTAAGAGGAGGTAAGGTTAGAGTACGGGCAAAAATATCCCAGTTTGATAAGAATATATTGGTTATCAATGAAATACCTTATGGCACCAATACTGGTAGTTTAATAGACTCTATTCTTAAGGCCAATGAAAAAGGTAAGATTAAAATCAAGAGAATAGAGGATAACACTGCTGCTGAAGTAGAGATATTAATCCATTTACCTGCAGGTATATCACCGGATAAAACAATTGATGCCCTATATGCATTTACGGCATGCGAATCTTCCATTTCGCCCCTTGGTTGTATTATAGAGGATAACAAGCCTTTATTTATTGGTGTTACGGAAATGCTTAAAAGATCTACGGACTCTACTGTAGATTTGCTACGGCAAGAACTGGAAATTCAGTTGAACGAACTTGAGGAGCAATGGCATTTTGCTTCCTTAGAACGAATTTTCATAGAGAATAGGATTTATCGGGATATAGAAGAGGAAGAAACGTGGGAAGGGGTAATCAGCGCCATATCAAAAGGACTTGAACCGCATACCAAGCATTTAAAGCGTCCGGTTACGGAAGAAGATATTACTAGGTTGACGGAAATACGTATAAAAAGAATTTCCAAGTTCGATTTGGATAAAGCTCAGCAGCACTTGGAAACTTTGCAAGAGCGTATAGCAGAAGTAAAACATCACTTGGAGAATCTAATCGATTTTGCCATAGATTATTTTAAAAATCTTAAGGAAACCTATGGTAAGGATAGGGGTAGGCAAACTGAAATTAGGGTTTTTGATGATATTGAGGCTACCAAGGTGGTGATCCGCAACACTAAACTTTATGTAAACAGGGAAGAAGGTTTTGTAGGAACCTCGCTTAAAAAAGATGAGTACGTAACGGATTGCAGTGATATTGATGATATTATCGTTATTACCAATGAAGGTAAAATGATGGTTTCTAAAGTAGATTCTAAATTATTTGTTGGTAAAGGAATTATTCATGTTGCCGTTTTCAAGAAAAAGGATAAGCGCACCACTTATAATATGATATATAAAGATGGTAAGGGTGGGGCAACCTATATAAAACGGTTTAATGTTACCAGTGTCACAAGAGATAGAATGTATGATTTGACCACTGGTAAGGCTGGATCCCAGGTTTTGTATTTTTCGGCCAATCCTAATGGGGAAGCGGAAATCATTACCGTATTGCTACGCCAAGTAGGCAGTATTAAAAAACTGAAGTGGGATGTAGATTTTTCAGATGTTCTTATCAAAGGCAGGGCATCAAAAGGAAATATCGTTACCAAGTACTCCGTAAAACGTATTGAGCTAAAAGAAAAAGGGGTTTCTACATTAAAACCTAGAAAAATATGGTTTGATGATGTGGTACGCAGGCTAAATGTGGATGGTAGAGGAGAGTTATTGGGAGAGTTCAAGGGTGATGACTTGCTGTTGGTGATCAATCAAAAGGGAGTGGCCAAGACTTTCTTGCCTGTATTGACTTCACATTTTGATGATGATATGATCGTGCTTGAAAAATGGATTCCTGAAAAACCTATTTCTGCTATTTATTGGGAAGGTGAAAAAGAGCGGTTTTATGTTAAGAGGTTTTTAATAGAGAATGAAAACAAAGAGGAAATGTTCATTTCAGAGCATCCAAAATCTTATTTAGAACTGGTGTCCACAGATTGGAGACCCATGATAGAAATAGAGTTTCCCAAGCCTAGGGGAAAAGACCCAAAGGAAAGTGAAAAAGTTGATTTAGAGAATTTTATAGCGATTAAGGGTATAAAAGCTTTAGGTAATCAATTGATTACGGAAAAAGTTAAAAACATCAATAGCTTAGAGCCTTTGCCTTATGAACCTGAGGAACCTGAAAAGCCGGAAAATATGGAAGTGGTAGATGAAGAAGCTGTTGGGTCCAATGATAAAGACAATAAGCCAACGGATGAAAAAGAACTTCCGCCAGATGAACCAAAAACATTATTTGATTAATCGGAATTATGAAGAATTTTTTTCAAGAATTTAAAAATTTTGCCATTAAGGGCAATATGATAGACCTTGCCGTAGGTATTATAATAGGTACGGCATTTAATAAAGTGGTAAGTACTATTGTATCTGCTATAATAATGCCACCACTTTCATTATTGACAGATGATGTTAACCTGTCCAATAAAAAGTGGATTCTTAGGGAAGCTTCGGAAAATGTGGAAGAGGTAGCAGTGGGTTATGGTGAACTGATAGAATCTTTAATAGATTTTGGGATTATTGCTTTTACCATTTTTGTAATGGTCAAATTTATAAACAGGTTTAAGGAGAAATCTGAAGACCCTGCGAATAAAGAGGTGGAAACACCCAAAAATATAGCCTTGTTGTCAAGTATGGAAAGTTTGCTAAAAGAACAAAATGAACTTCTTAAAAAACAAAAATAGCCGATTTGTACAATCATTAATTTTGCTTATTCATAAATAGGCACATAAGATTGGACAACGTATAGAATGGAAGCTTTTATAACTATCTTTACCTAAATTTTTTGATTAATGGATTTTACCAACCCTCTGGTATACGGTGCACCAGCTTTTATAGCCTTTATTTTATTGGAACTTACCTATAGTAAAACTCATGGAGACGATGATCTCTATGATTGGAAAGATTTTGCTGCAAGTAGCGTCATGGGTATAGGTTCTGCAATTATAGGACCTTTGTTAAAAGTTGTGTTATTGGTCGTACTTTTTGAGTACGCCTATGAGCTTTTTAACCCAATGGTAGATGGTGTCCGTACAAATATTATGGGGTACAAATCATTTGGTTACGCGTGGTATGTATGGTTATTATGTCAATTAGCGGATGACTTTACCTACTATTGGTTTCATAGGGCCAATCACGAGATACGTATATTATGGGCAGCACATATTGTGCACCATTCTTCTGATAATTTTAATTTAGGTACGGCTATTAGAAATGGGTGGTTTACCCTATTGTACAAGCCTTTCTTTTACGTTTGGATGCCTATAATAGGTTTTCCGGTAGAAATGGTTGTGGTATGCTTGGCCATAGAATCTTTTTGGCAATTTCAATTGCACTCTCAATATGTTCCTAAAATGGGCTTTATAGAGAAAATATTCAACACACATACCATGCACCAGGTACACCACGCACAAAATGTGGAATATTTGGATAAAAATCATGGCGGATTTTTAAATATTTTTGATAAGATTTTTGGAACCTGGAAAGAATATGATGAAGAAATTGATGTAAAATTTGGAGTAATTCATGCGCCAAATTCCAATAACCCTATTGTAATCTTAACACATGAGTTCAAGGATATTTGGGCTGATGTCAAGAAAGTGAAAAAATTACGGCATAAGTTAATGTATATTTTTGGCCCTCCCGGTTGGAGCCATGATGGTAGTACTATGACTGTGAAACAGCAGCAGCGTTTGTATAAAGAACAAAAAGAGGCAAACCCCAAGATGGCATGGAATAGACCTAACTAATAAGGGGGTAACTAATTTAAAAAGGAGGCATTTAGCCTCCTTTTTTATTCTTGATGAATTTTTAATGAATGTTTGTTACACCTCCCAGCCTGTTCTATACTGTCTACCTACAAATTGATTGGCTTCTTCCATATTGGTAATGCGCATATTTTCACCGTCCCATAATAATTTTTTTCGTGCAAAAAACTCCATTGCTCCTTCGGCATTTTCTTTTTGCAACATATAACTGCGTATGGCCAAATTGCCCATTAGCACCGTTTCTGTCATTGGTCCGGCGTAATCAAAGGAAGAAGTAAGCCCTAAATGCTCTTCACTGCCAAAACCAGCTTTGCATGCATCTACCCATTTGCGCTGATGTCCATATTCCGGCTCTTTATTGTCTTCTACTTCTGGGCCAAATTCAGTGGTACCATCGTTCAGATAAAGTTTGGGCATTAAAGGGGAGCTGTCATTAATATTTGTGGAAATGATTCCTTTTTCACCTATAATTAATACACCATTGGCGCTGCCCTTACCACCAATATCATCATTGGCCGGTATAATATCTGGATGTGATGGCCGTATACCACCATCGCTCCAAGTCATTTCTATAGGGGATTTTGATTTTTCCGTAGCATCAAAATGTAATGTTATAAAAGAGGATGGCGGACAGCCTTCCGGATAATAGTCTGGTGTCCACATCTTTGAAAAGACAGATGCTACGCTACACTCTGCGTCTTTGGGATATTTAAGGTTTAACGTCCTGAACGGTATATCTATTAAATGGCAACCTACGTCGCCCAAGGCTCCTGTACCAAAATCCCACCAACCTCTCCAATTAAAAGGGTGTAGGTTGGGTACGTACTCCCTTTCCGTAGCAGGGCCTAACCATAAATCCCAATTTAAGGCCTCTGGTTTTAGGCTGGCATTTGGTTTGGGCATTTCTATACCTTGGGGCCATACAGGTCTGTTGGTCCAAACCTGTACTTTGGAGATGGCACCTATCTTATCTTCGTCTATCCATTTCTGTACCATTCCCAAAAGCGGGTTGGATCCTCCTTGGTTTCCCATTTGGGTAACAATTTTATGTTCCCTTGCCATTTGGGTCAATGCCCGTGCTTCTTTGATGTTATGGGTCATTGGTTTTTGAACATAAACATGGATGCCTCTTTCCATTGCCCATTTTGCGGCCGGACCATGTACATGATCTGGTGTGGAGATGGTAACGGCATCAATATTTTTCTTTTTATCTAACATTACCCTAAAATCATCATATAGTTTGGCTTTGGGGAAATTTTCAACGCTTTTAGCAGCACTTCCGGAAAAATCTACATCGCACAATGCAACAACACGCTCCCTGCCGTTAACGGAAGCATTTTTAATATCACTAATTCCTTTTCCTCCCGCACCAATGGCCGCTAAATTTAAACGGTCACTTGGAGCAAGAAAACCGGGGCCGCCCAGAACATGCCTGGGAACTATGAATATGGATGAGGCCATTACAGATTTTTTCACAAAATCCCTACGGTTGACACCGGTGGATTTCGGTTTGTTGTTTTTTTTCATGGTTGGTATTGTTTTTTGTTGATATAAGTATAGGTAAGATACGCAAAAGGCCCTTGTAAAACAATTGTTATTCAATTGACTACAAGGGCCTTTAATAAAGTTTAGTATTGCTAATCCTCTATAGGGGCAGTGGGTTTTTTGTTCTTTTTCATCCTTAGGTCAAAGAATTCCACCATTAATGAAAACGCAATGGAAAAATAAAGGTAGCCTTTTGGTATAGTGCCCACTTCGTTGCCAAACACGATTAAATGACTTAAGTGTGCTGATTCCGCTATTAGCATGAAACCTATTAAAATTAAAAAGGACAACCCTAATATTTGGATGGATGGGTGCCTGTTTACAAACTCTCCAACCGGGTTGGCAAAGAGCATCATAATGATTACTGAGATAACTACTGCAACGACCATTAAGACTAGTGCATCATTGGGGTTGGGTGAAATACCGTTGGTCATACCAATAGCCGTTAAAATGGAGTCAAAGGAGAATACAATATTAATGACGGTAATTTGCATAATAGCGTTTGTCAATGAGGTAGAACGCGCTTTTTTTACTTCACGTTCATCATGTCCTTTATCCTCTACTTTTTCATGTATTTCTTTGGTGCTTTTGTATAACAGAAATAAGCCTCCAAGGAAAAGGATAATTCCTTGACCGCTAATACCACCGGTAATCCAATCACTATCAAAAACCCAGAAAGGCTTTTTCATGGAAGTAAGTAAGGATATACCAAATAGTAGTACAATACGCATTACCATAGCCAATACCAATCCTAAATTAGTAGCTTTTTTACGTTGTGCGGGTTCTAACTTACCTGCGGCAATCGATATAAATATGATATTGTCTATACCTAGGACAATTTCTAAAAAGGTTAACGTAAGTAGTGCTATCCAAGCATCTGGATTGGTGAAAATTTCGAACATGGTCAGTTGATTTTATATGCGGTTCCTGTTTTAACTACTAATTCTTTATTGGGGTCCTTTACGGCACTTTTGTATTGAAAGGTGTAGGTGGAGTCCGTAGTACTTATAATTTTATATTGTATAGCATTTTTGCTGTTGATGTCCTGTAGAACAAATTCACAGTCATTATACCATCTTACCGTGGCGCTGTCTATTTTGTCTTCATAATAGTCCACGCTATATTGTTCGTCCCTAATAAATTTCCCTTCCTTTTTAACCCCATCCAACTCATAAAAGAAGGTAAAAGACCCTGTTCTGTACTCCTTGCAATTACGCTCAGGTTCATAACAAGAAGTAAAAATTGAACAGATAGCCAATGTTATAAAAATCTTTTTAACCATGATGTAAAAATAGGGAAAATAGCGTGGTGGAATTAAAAAAAATAAGTCTACTGCTCACTATAGGTTTTAAATGTACCGTCTTTATAGAAAATTATAATACGGTCTATAATCCTTTGATTTTTGGCATCCATTTTTGTGGAAGAAGTTTGGATAGCTACACTTTTATCTTCTGTCTTTTGTGAAGTAGGAGGAAAAGAGCCTTTGCCATAGAGAAGCCATGATAATTCAATTCCTGAAAATGTTTCGTGAATTTTCATTACAAATTCCAAGCTGGGTTTATTGCGTCCGCTTAATAAATGAGATATGCTAGAGCGCTGTACGCGTATGGTATCTGCAAATGCTGCTGCCGACATATTGTAATGGGTCAATATGGTTTTTACTCTTTTGATAAATGCAGAAGAATCCAACATGTTTACAAAGTTAAGTTATTTGTTGTTTTTATAGTGTTAAATACTATTATTCTATAAGTAAAACTTCAATTTATTTTAAACTTTTAATTTATTTAATGTGATTTAAAATGTTGAATTATAATATTTTAAATTAGTATCTATTTATTTCATGTGAATTTGTTTCCATTTGTATATTATGAATAGCAATTGGTAGTATAATGCAGTTTACAATTGTAAACTTTAGCTGTAGTATTTTTGTGTTTTATTACAAGATGTATGGCACTAGAAGAAAAGGAGTATAGTTCATTTTATGTTAAGGAAGTGAAAGGTAGATATGTTCATTATGACCATATAAATTCATTTCTAAAAGAGTTACCCAATAGCTTTAAAATAGAATTAATAGGTACGTCTGTACGCGGTGAGGCTATAAAGAGTATCACGTATGGTCATGGACCAAACAGAATATTAATGTGGTCGCAAATGCATGGTAATGAATCTACCACTACAAAAGCTGTTTTAGATTTACTGCGTTGTTTGGAGTTAAATGATGAATTGCAAAAATCATGTACACTCAAAATAATACCAATATTAAATGCGGATGGTGCTAGAGATTACACTAGGGTCAATGCAAATAAGGTGGATCTTAATAGAGACGCCCAAGACCTTTCACAACCAGAAAGTGTAATTTTAAAAGAGCAATTCAATATTTTTAAACCGGACTTTTGTTTTAACCTACATGATCAACGTACCATTTTTAATGTAGGTACTACCAATAAACCGGCAACAGTGTCTTTTTTGGCACCAGCTTTTGATGCAGACCGTAACAATTCACCATCCAGAAAGCGTAGTATGCAATTAATTGCAGCTATGAACGAAACTTTACAAGATGTAATTCCTGGTCAAATAGGTAGATATGATGATGGTTTTAATGCCAATTGTGTAGGGGATGCATTTCAAATGAAAGAAGTGCCCACCATATTGTTTGAAGCCGGTCATTATCCCGGAGATTATTCACGGGAGTTAACGCGCAAGTATATTTTTAAAGCATTATATAAAGCTATTACCACTATTGTAAATGATGTGTTGGACAAATACACTGTAGAGGATTATGAACATATCCCTGAAAATGGCAAACAGTTTGTAGATGTAATCATACATAATCATCCATCTGAGGAGTCAAAAGGTGCAGATGAAAGTAAAGGAATAGCAATCCAGTATAAGGAAGTTTTAGAGAATAATTCCATAGTATTCAAACCAGAACTTCATAAGTTTGATGTAAGGCCCAATGAAATATTTGGTCATAAAACTATTGATTTCACTAAGGACAATGACCTAAATTGGCTAAAAGAACAGGAAATATTAAAACTACTTAATTGATATTCATTATCTTATTTCTTTGAAAAAGTAAAATTGTTTACATTTTCATTAAAAAAAATAGAGTTTTGATGCATTTAATGTGATAATTAATTATTTTTGGCAAAAAAATATTACAATGGGCAAAGTCAAATTAGACGAAATAGACCACCAGATTCTGGATATGTTAATTGACAACACCAGAACTCCTTTTACCGATATTGCTAAGAAACTTTTAATTTCCGCAGGTACGGTTCATGTAAGAGTAAAGAAAATGGAAGAAGCAGGAATTATTAAAGGTTCCTCCTTAACATTGGATTATGTGAAACTAGGATACGCATTTATTGCATATGTTGGTATTTTCTTGGAAAAAACACATCAAACAAAATTTGTGCTTGAAAGATTAAACCAAATACCAAACGTTACCATAGCACATATTACAACAGGTAAGTTCAATATATTTTGCAAAATAAGGGCAAAGGACACAACACATGCTAAAAATATTATTTTTAAAATTGATGATATTGATGGTATAAGTAGAACGGAAACAATGATTTCATTAGAAGAGAGCTTTAACGATAAAAAACGTTTAATGCATACGATTTTTAATGAATTATAATTTGGTTAATACCATTCACAAAAGCTCAATTGTTCAATAATTGAGCTTTTTTGTTTTATAGATGTTTCATTTAATTTACGCTACATGAGAATATTAGACCTGCAGGAAAATGAGTTCAATTATTTTTACGGCACTTATTTAAAAACCTTAAACAAGGAAGATGATCTTTTAATGGCTTTGGTAGAAGGGCGAGAATGGTTTCAATCTTTTGTAGAGCGAATTTCGGTTGAGCAATTGACATCCAAGTACGCAGAGGATAAATGGACAATTGCAGAAGTTCTAGTTCATTTGGTGGATACAGAGCGTGTTTTTCAATACCGTGCATTTAGGATTTCCAGAAATGACAAGACGCCATTACCGGGATTTGAACAAGATGATTATGTCCTTGAAAGCGAAAGTAACCTGCTTGACAAGGAAGATATTTTAAATGATTTTCTGGCAGTGCGTGATGCTTCTATAAATCTATTCAAAAATATGAGCCCCAATAAACTTACACGTGTTGGCACTGCTAGCGGAATGCCATGGTCAGTTGCCGCTTTAGGTTTGGCCATAAGCGGACATCAAAAACATCATGAAAATATCTTGCGGGAACGTTACCTGGTTATCTAGTTGAGTTCTAGGTCCATTTCAGATTCAGACCCCTTTTCAAAGTTTAAGTATAAAGCTTTTGTCAAATCTTCTGATTGCATTACCTCCTTGGCAGATTTGGATTCTAGTTCCTTATCTATATTCTCTTCAAAATTGGCAATGAAATTGGATAAGCTTTTACTGATCTTTACCAAGTACAAAGTATCGTCTGTTTTTAACTCTACGGCTTCAACATAATCCCCATTAATATTTTTAAAGGTTATGATATCATCATCACCATATCCGTAAGGGTATTTTTCTATTAAAAGTGAAGCCAATTTGTGGTCTAGTTTCCTGTAATCAATAAGTCGTCTGGTCATAACTATTTTAGGTTTAGAAGGTTGTGATTTTCTTTATCCTAAACTAGTCAATTAAATGATAGATGATCTTAAAGAGTTGTGAAATTGAGGTTTTTGGTATATGAAGTTTTTATTCCTTGTAGTAAGCAAATGCTTGTTTAAATAATTCAATAGGAATTTCAACATCGGTAACAGGTTTCCCAATTTCTTTTAGAAGTACAAAATTTACCTTACCGTGAGAATTTTTCTTATCGTATTTCATGAGTTCCAGGAGGTTATCAATATCCTCAGTGGTAAAATCAATTTTTGGGTAACGTTGTAAAAATGTAGTTTTTATATCATCTGCGGCAGACTGCTCAAGTCCAAGTAATTGGTTGGATAGGTAAGCTTCCAAAATCATACCAATGGCAATGGCCTCTCCATGTAATAGCATTTCCTTAGTAGCATGGTTCAACAAATAGGATTCAATGGCGTGGCCAAGGGTGTGACCATAATTAAGGATTTTTCTAATATGTTGTTCCGTAGGATCTTGTAAGACTACGTTATTCTTGATTTCAATAGAGGTTAAAATATGATTTTTCATTTCCTCTAGTGTTTTTACCGTTTTAAGGGCGTTCCAATATTTTGGATCTTGAATAAGTCCGTGCTTTAGCATTTCTGCAAAACCACTCTGTATTTGTCTTTGTTCCAATGTATCCAGAAAATCAGGAATTACAAGAACCATAACCGGTTGATTTATTACCCCGATTTGATTTTTCAAGTTGCCTAAGTCAATTCCCGTTTTTCCCCCTACCGATGCATCTACCATAGATAATAGGGTAGTGGGTACATTGATAAAATCTATTCCCCTTTTAAAGGTAGAGGCAATGAATCCGCCCATATCGGTTAGAACACCTCCGCCCAAATTGATCAAAACACTTTTGCGATCGGCACCTAGTTCTGAAAGTGCTTCCCATACACCCACACAAGTTTCAATATTTTTATTGATTTCACCAGATTCTATTTCAATAATCTCAAATTCATGTTCACCATTAATTTCGGCCATAAAATTGGGCAAACAAAGTTCATGGGTGTTTTCATCGACCAGAATAAAAACAGTTGAATAATTTTTTTCTGATAAATGGCTATTCAATGCCTTAAATGCAACCTCGTTAAAATGTACTGCGTAAGAATCTGAAATGATTGAATTCATCAAGTAATGGGACTTATTTTTGTTAGCTATTTATACGCAAAATAAAGGTAATTTTTAGTCTTAGGATTATAAAATGTGTGATTATCTTTGAAAGCTGTAGAAAACATAATAAATGAACCAGATATTTGAAAATACTGCAACAGCATTTGCTTTAAAGTCAGATTCGGAATTAGAGCGAGCTTATTTTCTTTTTAAGATGATTTCAAACGAACCACTCGTAAAACTAGGTTCTGTAATTACCAATTTTGCATTTAAGGCAAATTTACCTGTAGAAAGTTTGATCAAGGCAACGGTCTTTGATCACTTTTGTGGCGGGGTAAATGAACGGGACTGTCTTCCTGTTGTTGACCGTATGTGGGAGAAAGGTGTTTGTTCCGTATTGGATTATTCGGTAGAAGGTAAAGAGGAGGAAGACCCTTTTGATACTGCAACGGAGGTTATATTGACCATCTTGGATTTTGTCAAGGAAAAAGAAGCCATACCCTATGCCGTATTTAAACCAACCGGTTTTGGCCGTTTTGCCCTTTATCAAAAAATAAGCGAGAAGAAACCCTTAACTACAGATGAAAAGGCGGAATGGCAACGTGTAGTCAATAGGTTTGACAAAGTTTGTAAAAAAGCGCACGATTTAGAAGTTTCCTTATTAATTGATGGTGAAGAGAGTTGGATGCAAGATGCGGCGGACGAATTGGCCGAAGAAATGATGCGTAAGTATAATAAAGAGAAAAGAATAGTATTTAACACCTTACAGACCTAT
The DNA here is from genome assembly GCF_045057105.1 of Maribacter sp. LLG6340-A2. Taxonomy (GTDB): domain Bacteria; phylum Bacteroidota; class Bacteroidia; order Flavobacteriales; family Flavobacteriaceae; genus Maribacter. Next base: position 3,866,931 of record NZ_CP159332.1, read on the forward strand.
AGGTGGGATCGCTTACCCTATTTAAAAGCGTTGACGGAGAGAGCGGAAAAAGAAGGTTTTTATGTAGGGATGAAGGTTGTTCGTGGTGCCTATATGGAAAAGGAAAACGAACGTGCCAAGGAAAAAGGTTATCCTACACCTATTTGCAAGTCTAAGGCAGAAACCGATGACAATTTCAACAATACCATTGAATATATGATCGATAAGTTGGATACACTTTCCATCTTTGCCGGTACACACAATGAGGAAAGTTGTTACCGGTTGATGGATTTAATGGAACAAAAAGGAGTCGACAAAAATAACGAGCATATTTGGTTTGGTCAATTATACGGTATGAGCGATCATATTTCCTTTAATCTAGCGGCCAATGGATATAATGTCGCTAAATATTTGCCTTTTGGTCCAGTGCGGGATGTTATGCCTTATTTAATTAGAAGAGCGGATGAAAATACATCGGTTGCGGGGCAAACCAGTAGAGAACTTACACTTTTGAAAAAAGAAAGAAAACGTCGTAAAATGTAATTTATTGGGCGGCTACCTTCTGTATAGTCGCCTTTTCCCTGCAATTCTCTACGGTGAACGTATATTGGTTTTCTTTGCGTTCAGCCTCAATAATATAGGTTTTACACGGCACGGATTTGGTATCGCTATTTCCAAAATCAACATTGCCCTCGGTCAAGATATAGGTAACATCTGTAGAGTCTAACTGAAATTCCTTTAGTTTCTGCTTGGCTTCTTCACTATAGTACATAGATTTAGAGCGTATATCCTTTAATGTACGGCAATTAGGAAGATAGCAAAAGTATACCCCGGTTTCATCAGATTTTTTCTTTAAGAACATGGTAAGGAAAACAATGCCAATGGACATACCTACCAAATAAAATCCCAATCTTTTTAAAAAATCCATACAGCTTGTCGTTTCGTTGATCAATGATCGCGAAATTATGTCTTTTTCAAGGATAGGAAAAGTAAAGCGTTGAGTATTCTAAAAAATGAGGAAATTAATATCACTGTATTGTAGGTCAAACCATTCTCCCACAGATTTATTGGTCAAAATACCATGGTACATATATAATCCGTTACGCAAGCCTTTGTCAAACCGAAGCGAATTTTCTAGACCGCCATCTTCTCCAATTTTCAACAAATAAGGGGTAAATATATTACTTATACTTACCGATGCGGTTTTTGGGTATCTAGATGGTATGTTGGGAACGCCATAGTGGATAACGCCAAATTTTTCCTTGGTAGGTTTACTATGGTTGGTAATTTCACTGGTTTCAAAACAACCTCCGGTATCTATACTCACATCTATGATTACGGCGCCTTTTTTCATATGTTCTACCATGGTGCTAGATACTACTACAGGAGATCTATCCTTACCACGTGTTGCCCCAATGGCCACATCACATCTTTTTAAAGCTTTTAAAAGATTTTTTGGTTGAATGGTAGAGGTATAAACGGTTTGCTTAAGATTGGTCTGTATATTTCTAAGCTTGGTAATAGAATTATCGAACACCTTAACGTTGGCACCAATGCCAATTGCGGATCGAGCTGCAAATTCCCCGACCGTACCCGCACCTATGATCACAACTTCAACCGGTGGAACACCACTAATATTTCCAAACATGAGGCCATTGCCATTATTATTGGCGGCCATAAGTTCTGCCGCGATCAATACGGAAGAAATTCCTGCAATTTCACTTAATGATCTTACGGCAGGGTATTTACCTTCATCATCACGTATATATTCAAAGGCAATTGCCGTAATTCGTTTACGGGCAAGTTCTTCAAAATATTCCTTGGCCTGGGTTTTAATTTGTAAGGCCGAGATGATAACGGTCTGTGGGTTTATAAGGTTTATTTCAGATAGCGTTGGCGGTTCAACCTTCAGAATTAACGGACAAGCAAATACTTTTTTAGTATCCCTAGTGATTTCTCCACCCGCCTTTGTATAATCCAAATCAGAATAATGCGCTCCTTCTCCTGCTCCAGATTCAATTAAAACCCGGTGGCCGTTTGAAGTTATTGCGTTTACGGCGTCTGGTGTTAAGCAAATACGTTTCTCATGCTGTTGATTTTCCTTGGGTATACCAATGAATAATTCTCCTTTTTGCCTGTATACTTCTAACGTTTCTTCTTGTGGAAGTAATTGTTGTTTACTAAATGGGGAAGCGGGTTGGTTCATAGAAAAAATGTACGTTGCTCAAATCTAAGACCTGAATTTCAAATGTACAATTTTTAAGATAATCTGTGTAGGGGAGATGATAAGTTGAGCGTTTTAAAACTTAAAATTTAACCATCCTTGTAAACGGTCCTGAATATTTCTTAGAAAAGACTCAATGCTATTTGTAGAAAGTTTGGTATTTACTTTATCTGATAATGACATACTGCTTTCATCTTCATTCGCCGCAACATTTTCAATGGCATCATTTTGGTCTTCGACCTGGAAACCTTTCTTTTTTAGTTCTTCCAACTCCGCATCCATCGCTTCCAAATCTATGCCATGTACATGTTTGTCATAGAGCTTAATTCTAATAAAATACACAAAAGGAATCGTAATCATACAAACTGGAATGATCCACCAAATATTTTCAGTATCCACAAAGTTGTCAGAATCATAAACAACTTCAAACAACTGAAAAGCATACATTGCAATTGGGATAATTATAATGTGATACCACCAATCACGTGATGTGAGGAACCAAAAAATTAATAAATAAAGTGGAACTATTTTAGAAGTTAGAAACCAAAGGTATGTTGATGCATCAGGAAACCCATTACCATTTAAAGTGAAACCTAAAATTGATACTTCACCATTTGAATCATATGGTAAATAATCATACGTTTTATATAGAAAAGGTGATATTGCAATAAAAAATACCAGAAGAGATTCTAAAAAAATCTTCTTTTTAGCTTTCTTTTTATTTGATCTAATAATCATTGACAAAATAGTATTACTATATGCTAACGACCATATTTCCTAATTATTATATAAAAAAAAAGAGCAATTAAATTGCTCTTTTTATAAAAAAATATAATTGTTATATTTTCTTAGTCAATTTCCTCTTATCAACATTCAAACCTTGGTTGTCAAGGTTGATAACTGGCGCTGCCATTGCTAGAAGAAATACACCTAATGCCAAGGAGGCAAGAAAAGTCCTTTTGTTTTTCATTTTCAAGGGGTTTTTGGTTAAACAAGTTTTAGTTCTCCTTACAAACGTAAGAAATAATGCACTACAAAATAGTATTTGAACGTTAAATTTGTGCATTTTAACGGAAAAAATGAACATTTTAACGAATTACTTGTTTTTCAACGATTAAATACAATAAAAAACGATGTATAACGATGTAGGAATTTCATCATCTATAACAAAATTACAGGCCCACACGCTTTTTGTGACCTATGTAAACTTTAATTTTCGAGTCTCGTGATCTAAAATTTCTATTTGGATGGTATGTACATTTTCTGGAATTAAACTAGGAATTTTTTCAGGCCATTCCATGAAAATCCAAGCGTTGGATAGAAAATAATCATCTATACCCATATCAAGGGCTTCAGTTTCATCTTTTAACCGATAAAAATCAAAATGGTATCCCAATAGTTCACCATTCTTTAATTGATATTCGTTTACCAGACCAAAAGTAGGGCTACTTACATTGTCCGTACTGCCTAATTCCTTAACAATGGCTTTTATTAGGGTAGTTTTACCAGCACCCATTGGGGCATAAAAGGCAAGCATTTTGTTATTAGTGTTCCCAATTATATCCTTAGCAATAGTTTGCAGGTCTTGCTCTCTATAAATCAGTTCCATGAATTTGTGTTCTATTTAGGCTCCAAAACTACAAAAGGTATGATCATCTCTTCTAAGGAAACACCACCATGTTGATAAGTATTTCTATAATAACTTACATAGTGGTTGTAGTTATTAGGATAAGCAAAAAAGTAATCGTTTTTCGCAAAAATGTACGAACTGCTCATATTAATGCTAGGTAGGAAAATTGATTTTGGGTCTTTGGCCGCCAAAACTTCATTCTTTTCATACGTGAGGCTTCTACCTGTCTTATAGCGTAAATTTGCACTGGTATCACGGTCGCCCACCACTTTAGAAGGTGATTTAACGTTAATTGTTCCATGATCCGTAGTGATGATCAATTTCATGCCCAGAGATTGTGCTTGTTGTATAATTTCAAGCATTGGTGAGTTTTTGAACCAACTTTTGGTCAATGATCGGTAAGATTTGTCATTTGATGCCAGTTCTTTTATAACTTCCATTTCTGTCTTGGCATGCGAAAGCATATCCACAAAATTGTAAACAATGACCGTTAGATCATTATCTTTTTGCGACTTAAAATTCTGACTTAAGTGTTTTCCCTGCTTTAAGCTACTGATTTTATGGTATTCCCACTTTAAATTAAGACCGTTGCGTTTTAATTGTTCCCCTAAAAATTTGTCCTCAAATAAATTTTTACCGCCTTCATCGGTATCGTTCTTCCACCAGTCCGGATATTTTTTTTCCATATCCAATGGGGTAAGGCCTGAGAATATGGCGTTTCGCGCATACTGGGTTGCAGTGGGTAGAATGCTGTAATAGGATTCTTCTTTTTTCTTTTTGTAAAAGGAATTTACGGTATCTTCAAAAGCATACCATTGATCATATCGTAAATTATCAACCACGATTACCAATGTTTTCTGCTCTTTGATTTCAGGAATGATCCACTCTTTAAAAACGGTATGCGACATGACCGGGGCGTCTGCATCGGTAAACCAATCTACATAGTTGCGGTCTACAAATTTGCCAAACTGCTGGTTGGCCTCTATTTTTTGCGATTCTAATATCTCGAACATGCCACTATCTTCAATTTCCTCTAGCTGTAGTTCCCAGTAAATAAGCTTCTTGTATAATTCTGCCCATTCCTGATAGGTGCTTACCATAGATAGATCCATGGCAATCTTTCTAAATTCTTGCTGATAATTGCTGGTGGTTTTTTCTGAAATAAGCCTAGAGTGGTCTAAATTCTTTTTAAGCGAGAGTAAAATTTGATTTGGATTAACGGGCTTTATCAGGTAATCCGCAATTTTGGAACCAATTGCTTCTTCCATTATAAATTCTTCCTCACTCTTGGTAATCATTACTACGGGAATAGCATTATCAATGACCTTGATTTCAGAAAGCGTCTCCAATCCTGAAATTCCGGGCATATTTTCATCCAAAAAAACAATGTCCACTCTTGTTTCTGCCAATTCTTCTAAAGCTTCTTGGCCACTTTGGCAGGTGAGGACTTCATAATTTTTGGCTTCCAAGAAAAGTATATGAGGCTTAAGTAGATCAATTTCATCATCTACCCACAATATTTTTATTTTGTTCATTCAATTATTTATTTGTCGATTATCAAATCCTATGCTGATGTTTTACATAACTTTGACTTGTTAATTTCAGAAAAGACATCGTTACCTTGAAAACACCTAACAAACTGAAAATCTTTAATGATCCAATTTACGGATTTATTAGAATTCCCAATACACACATTTTTGACCTTATAGCGGAACCTTATTTTCAAAGGTTACGGAGAATTTCGCAAATGGGGTTGTCCTATTTGGTTTATCCAGGAGCACACCACACTCGCTTTCATCATGCATTGGGTTGCATGTATCTTATGCAAAAATCTATACAAGTACTTCGTTTTAAGGGGGTTGAAATAACTTCTAAAGAGCAAAATGGTTTGTTGGGAGCTATTCTTTTGCATGATATTGGTCATGGACCTTTTTCCCATGCCATGGAGCATAGTATTGTTGAAGGGGTTAGCCATGAGTTTATTTCGCTGAAATTTATGGAAGAACTCAATACCCGATTTAACGGAAGTTTAACGGAAGCCATTTCTATTTTTACAGGAAAACACCCTAAAAAGTTTTTAAATCAACTGGTTTCCAGTCAATTGGATATGGACCGACTAGATTATCTTAAGAGAGATAGTTTTTATACCGGTGTTGCAGAAGGGAATACCAATGCGGAACGTTTAATAACTATGCTAAATGTGGTGGGCGGTAATTTGGTTATAGAAGAAAAAGCTACATATTCCGTAGAAAAATTTCTTATGGCTAGGCGTTTTATGTATTGGCAGGTGTATTTACACAAGACCGGGGTGGCTGCAGAGCAAGTCTTAATCAATATTTTAAAGCGAGCACGATTTTTATTGAACCAAGGCCAAGAGCTTCATTGCTCACAACCTTTACTATATTTTTTGACCCATACCATTAATAAGGATAATTTTGATGCACAGACCTTGAATACCTTTGCAAAGCTAGATGATATTGATATACTCTCTGCATTAAAGGAGTGGCAGCATCATACGGACTTTGTACTTTCATCACTCTGTGAAATGATCATTGATAGAAAATTGTTACATATAAAACTTAAAAAAGAGCCAATAAGCGATCGGAAATTCAATGCTAAGTTCAAAAAGATAAAGGAAAAGTACCAATTAACAGATGAGGAAACTTCCTATTTCGTTTTTAAGGGCGAATTAAATAATAAGGCCTATGATAGGGAGTATCAAAACATTAACATCCTTAGAAAAAATGGCAAAATTACCGATGTTGCAAAATTGTCCGATCACTTAAATCTCAACGCGCTTTCCAAAACGGTGACCAAATATTATATCTGCTACCCCAAAGGGGCGGTTTAACTATTTTTGTTACTTTTACGCCCATGAAATTTACAGCCGGTCAAATCGCGGGTATTTTAGAAGGAGAAGTACATGGAAATCCAGATATAACCGTGTACAAACTTGCAAAAATAGAGGATGGGGAAGATGGCTCCCTTACATTTTTAGCAAATCCTAAATACACTTCATTTATTTATAAGACCAGGGCTTCTATTACCATTGTAAACAAGAATTTTGTTCCAGAACAGGAAATTACAACTACCTTGATCAAGGTAGATGATGCCTATAAGTCCTTTTCCAAATTGTTGGAATATTATAACCAGGTCAAGAACAATAAACAAGGTATAGAGTCGCCCATCTTTAAATCGGATACCGCTACTTATGGTAAGGACGTTTATCTGGGTGCATTTTGTTATTTAGGCAATAATGTAAATTTGGGAGATAATGTAAAAGTGTACCCAAACGTATATATTGGCGATAATGTCAGTATTGGTGACAACGTTACCATTTTTGCTGGTGCAAAGGTATATTCAGAGACTATTATTGGAGATAACTGTGTGGTTCATAGCGGTGTAATACTTGGTGCAGATGGGTTTGGGTTTACACCAAATGAAGCCGGGGAATTTACAAAAGTGCCACAAACAGGTAATGTAATCTTAGAAAGTAATGTAGATGTAGGTGCCGGTACTACAATAGATAGGGCTACCTTAGGCTCCACAATTTTAAGAAAAGGGGTAAAGCTTGACAATCAAATTCAAATTGCCCATAATGTAGAAATAGGCGAGCATACGGTTATTGCGGCCCAAACGGGAATAGCCGGATCTACAAAAATAGGTAAACACTGTATGATCGGTGGCCAAGTTGGTATTGTAGGTCATATCATCATTGGTGATTACGTTAAGATACAGGCACAATCAGGAATAGGAAGAAATGTTAAAGATCATGAAGTTTTACAGGGATCACCAGCATTAAATTATGGCGATTACAATAAATCTTACGTGCATTTTAAAAACTTACCAAAAATAATAAGTAGAATCGACACTTTAGAAAAGAAAGACTGACGATGAGTACAGCAAGTAACAAACAGAAAACCATAGGTAAAAAAGTAAGCTTAACGGGAGTTGGTTTACATACAGGAAGCGATGTCACTATTAGTTTTTTACCGGCAGATGAAAACCATGGCTATAAATTTAAAAGAGTAGATTTAGAAGGAGAGCCAATTATACCTGCTGATGCCAATCTTGTAGTGAATACGCAACGAGGAACAAACCTAGAAAAGAACGGTGTTAAGATACAGACTTCAGAACATGTATTGGCCGCTTTGGTAGGGTTAGAGATAGACAATGTCTTAATAGAATTAAATGCAGCAGAACCTCCCATTATGGACGGTTCATCCAAATTCTTTGTAGAAGTCTTAGAAAATGCAGGTGTTGTGGAGCAGGATGCGGAACGCGAGGAATATATTGTAAAAGAGGTGATTAGTTATAAGGATGAAGAAAGTGGTAGTGAGATTACCATAATTCCTTCTGATGAATACCAGCTTATGACCATGGTAGATTTTGGGACAAAAGTGTTAGGTACCCAAAACGCTACGCTAGATAAACTATCCGACTTTAAGTCAGAAATAGCGAATGCACGTACCTTTAGTTTTCTTCATGAGCTGGAAATGCTTTTGGAGAACGGATTAATAAAAGGGGGAGATTTAAACAACGCCATTGTATACGTTGATAAAGAAATCTCAGAAGCTACCATGATGAAATTGGAGAAAGCATTCAATAAAAAGAAGCTTTCCGTGAAGGCCAATGGTATATTGGATAACCTTAACCTTCATCACCCAAATGAAGCGGCAAGACATAAATTATTAGATGTTATTGGAGATTTGGCATTGATCGGAACCCGTATTCGTGGTAAGGTCATTGCCAATAAGCCAGGACATTTTGTTAATAACCAGTTTGCTAAAAAACTGGCTCAGATCATTAAGATAGAAAAAAGAAATAAAGTCCCTAAATACGACTTAAACCTTCCGCCTTTAATGGATATCCATCAAATTATGGATATGTTACCGCATAGGCCCCCGTTTTTGTTGATCGATCGTATCATAGAACTATCAGATGAGCATGTAGTGGGTATGAAGAACGTAACCATGAACGAACCGTTTTTTGTAGGCCATTTTCCAGGGGCACCGGTAATGCCGGGAGTTCTACAAGTAGAGGCCATGGCGCAGACAGGAGGTATCCTGGTATTGAGTACGGTTCCTGATCCGGAAAATTATTTAACGTTGTTCATGAAAATAGACAAGGTTAAATTTAAGCGTCAAGTATTACCTGGTGATACCTTAATCTTTCATTGTAGTTTAATTACTCCAATTAGAAGGGGCATATGTCATATGCAAGCTTACGCCTATGCCAATGATAAATTGGTCAGTGAGGCAGAGCTTATGGCACAAATAGTTAAAAGAACGTAGTATGAACCAACCGTTGGCCTATATACATCCGGGCGCAAAGATTGCAAAAAATGTTGTGGTAGAACCTTTTACTACAATCCATAATAATGTCACCATTGGTGATGGTACCTGGATCGGTTCCAATGTAACCATAATGGAAGGGGCCCGTATTGGTAAAAATTGTAATATTTTTCCCGGAGCCGTTATTTCCGCAGCACCCCAGGACCTAAAATATGATAATGAGGATACCACTGTGGTCATAGGGGATAATACCACCATAAGGGAATGTGCCACTATCCATAAAGGGACCTCTGACCGCATGAAGACCGTTATTGGTAAAAATTGCCTGATTATGGCCTATTGTCATGTAGCCCATGATTGCTTAGTGGGCGACAATTGTATTTTTTCCAATAATTCCACTTTGGCGGGACATGTTACCGTTGGTGACAATGTAATATTGGCCGGTTTGGTGGCCGTGCATCAATTTGTTTCCGTAGGACAACACGCCTTTTTAACAGGTGGGTCTTTAGTACGTAAAGATGTGCCACCTTATGTAAAGGCGGCTCGTGAACCGTTATCGTATGTCGGTATTAATTCCGTTGGACTTAGAAGAAGAGGGTTTGAGTCCGATAAAATCAGGGAAATTCAGAATATTTATAGAATCTTATATCAAAAGAATTATAATAATACCCAAGCTGTTCAAATCATAGAGGCCGAAATGGAAGCTACACCAGAACGGGACGAAATACTTCAATTTATAAGGGATTCCCAACGTGGTATTATGAAAGGATATTTCAGCAATAATTAATTTACTATAAAAAAATTTAGTCAACTATTATAACAATAAATACACATGGCATCTACATCAGATATACGAAAAGGATTATGCATAAGATATAACAATGATATTTATAAAATCATTGAGTTCCTTCATGTAAAACCAGGTAAAGGTCCGGCATTTGTGCGTACCAAATTAAAAAGTGTTTCTACCGGTAAAGTATTGGACAATACATTTTCGGCAGGACATAAAATTGAAGACGTTCGTGTAGAAACACGTTCATATCAATATTTATATCCAGAAGGGGATACCTATCATTTTATGAATACTGATGACTATAACCAAATTACTTTACAGGAAAGCTCCTTAGATGCACCTGGTCTTTTAAAGGAAGGTGAAGTGGTCAAGATTATGTTCAATACGGAGGACAGCATGCCGTTATCCGTTGAAATGCCAGCAAGTGTTGTTTTGGAAATAACGTATACCGAACCTGGAGTAAAGGGAAATACGGCTACAAACGCAACAAAACCTGCAAAAGTAGAAACTGGAGCAGAGGTAAATGTACCATTATTTATTAATGAAGGTGATAAAATTAAGATAGATACAGCCTCCGGTTCTTATATGGAACGTGTAAAGGAGTAATAAATATCATTTTAGTTCAAAATTTAGACTTAAAACGGTCCATTGAAATTTCCAACAACTTTTTCCTTAAAGCAAATAGCTGAAATCATATCCTGTACGTATGTTGGTGATGATGATTTCCCTGTGCTGGGCATGAACGAAATTCATGTTGTTGAGCCTGGTGATATTGTCTTTGTTGATCATCCTAAGTACTATGATAAAGCGCTGGCTTCCAATGCTACCATAATTTTAATCAATAAAAAGGTAGATTGCCCAGAAGGAAAAGCTTTGCTTATTTCAGACGACCCTTTTAGGGACTTTAATAAATTAACATCCTATTTTCAACCTTTTGTACCAAGTCCGCAGTCTATTTCCGTTTCAGCAAAAATTGGAAAAAATACGGTAATACAACCCAATAGCTTTATTGGCAATAATGTTATTGTGGGTGATGATTGTATCATTCATAGCAATGTTGTTATTTATGATAATTGTATCATTGGTAATAATGTAACCATACACGCAGGCAGTATTTTAGGTGCAGATGCGTTCTACTACAAAAATAGACCAGAAGGGTATGATAAACTGTTATCTGGCGGTAGGGTCGTTATAAAGGACCATGTGGATATTGGGGCTCTTTGTACCATTGATAGAGGAGTTACCGGTGATACTACTATTGATATAGGTACAAAATTGGATAATCAGGTACATGTTGGCCATGATACGGTCATTGGTAAAAAATGTTTAATTGCATCACAAACAGGAATTGCTGGTTGCGTGGTTATTGAGGATGAAGTTATCCTATGGGGACAAGTGGGTACCAATAGTGGTATAACCATAGGAAAAAAGGCTGTTATTATGGGTCAAACAGGTGTCACTAAATCGGTCAGTGGTGGTAAGAGTTATTTTGGTACGCCAATAGAAGAGTCACGAGAGAAATTGAAGCAATTGGCGTACATTAAGAAGATTCCGGAAATAATTAAAAAAATCAACGATAAATAAGCGAGTTAATGCTTTAAAATTCATGAACAAACCTATATTTTTGTTCTGTTAAAAATAAAAACTACAGTAGTATGAGCGTATTAGTAAATAAGGATTCCAAAATAATCGTACAAGGTTTCACTGGTAGTGAAGGTACATTCCATGCCGGACAAATGATTGAGTACGGTACCAATATCGTAGGTGGTGTTACTCCGGGTAAAGGAGGTCAAGAACATTTAGGAAAACCTGTTTTTAATACGGTTACCGAAGCTGTTGAAAAAGTAGGTGCGGATACTACTATAATTTTCGTTCCGCCTGCATTTGCCGCAGATGCTATTATGGAAGCTGCAGAAGCTGGGATTAAGGTTATAATTACTATTACAGAAGGTATCCCTGTTGCCGATATGGTGAAGGTGGCCAATTATATTGAGAAAAGAGACTGTAGGTTAATAGGTCCTAACTGCCCAGGTGTTATTACTCCGGGTGAAGCAAAAGTGGGTATTATGCCAGGTTTTGTTTTCAAGGAAGGTAATGTAGGTATCGTTTCTAAATCTGGTACCTTAACCTATGAAGCTGCTGATCAAGTGGTACGCCAAGGTTTAGGTATTACAACGGCAATCGGTATTGGTGGTGACCCAATTATTGGAACTACTACCAAGGAAGCTGTTGAATTATTGATCAATGATCCAGAAACGAAATGTGTGGTTATGATCGGTGAAATTGGTGGTCAATTAGAAGCAGATGCCGCTCAGTGGTACAAAGCTAGTGGAAGTGATAAGCCGGTTGTAGGTTTTATCGCCGGTGAAACTGCTCCTGCCGGTAGAACAATGGGGCACGCAGGTGCTATTGTAGGTGGTAGCGATGATACAGCACAAGCTAAGAAGAGAATTATGAGAGAATGTGGTATTCACGTTGTTGATTCTCCAGCTGAAATTGGTAAGAAAGTAAAAGAAGTAATGGGTTAAGAACTCATATTTGGCATATGAAATCCCGTTTATAGCGGGATTTTTTTTAGCCTATAATTGAAACAAAAGGTATATTTGATAAACATCGGTTTTAAAAAACGGACTTATGAAATTATTAGAAAATAAAAATGTAATTATTACTGGCGCAAGTAGGGGTATAGGAAAAGGTATAGCCCAAATATTTGCCGATCATGGGGCAAACGTTGCGTTTACCTATAGTTCCAGTGAGGCGCCTGCATTAGAATTGGAGAAGGAATTAAAAGCTAAAGGCGTTCAGGCAAAAGCATATAAAAGTAATGCGGCCAGTTTTCAGGAAGCGGAAGAATTGGTGGCTAAAGTTTTGGAGGATTTTGATGGTAGAATAGATGTGTTGATCAATAATGCCGGTATCACCAAGGACAATTTGCTTATGCGTATGTCAGAGGCAGATTTTGATGCCGTAATTGATATTAACCTTAAGTCCGTGTTCAATATGACCAAAGCTGTACAGCGCACTCTTTTAAAGCAGCGCAAGGGTTCTATAATAAATATGAGCAGTGTTGTTGGGGTAAAAGGTAATGCGGGCCAAACAAATTATGCCGCTTCTAAAGCAGGTATGATCGGTTTTACAAAATCTGTGGCTTTAGAGCTTGGATCAAGAAATATTAGATGTAATGCTATTGCTCCGGGTTTCATTGAAACGGAAATGACGGAAAAGTTAGACGAGAAAACGGTACAGGGTTGGAGAGATGGTATTCCTTTAAAGCGTGGAGGAACCACAGAGGATATTGCCAATGCTTGTTTGTATTTTGCATCGGACCTGTCTAATTATGTAACTGGGCAAGTATTGAATGTAGATGGTGGTATGTTAACCTAACATCATCTTTAAACTTTAAAGGCATTGTGTAAAATGACCTTTTTTAGGATTAATTTTAAGGATTTAAATGGAAAGCAAAACAATATGGTTTAGTATTCTTGCTGCTATTGTAGCACTGGGTATCGTTGTTTTCCAATACTTTTATAAGCAAAAGGCTAAAACCAAATTACATTGGTATTTGGCCTTTTTGCGCTTTATAGGAATATTTGGTTTACTCCTCTTATTGATCAATCCTAAATTCAGTCAGAAATCCTATACCTTAGAACAACCCAATTTGGTCATTTTAGCGGATAATTCCGTTTCCATCGCTCAAAATTCTGAAGAATTTAGTAGGGTTTTATCAAGCATTAAAGCTTCTAGTGCCCTAAAGGAAAGATTTAATTTGGCGGAATATTCTTTTGGGACGGATCTTAAATTCTCTGATAGCCTATCATTTAACGATAATGTCACCAACATTCATAAAGCATTATCTTCTTTAAAAGAAATTTATGCCCGTGAGCAGACCGTTACCTTGGTATTATCTGACGGTAACCAAACGGTTGGGCAAGATTATAGCTATTTCCAGCCAAATCAAGAAAATACCATATATACATTAGTATTAGGAGATACTACAAAATATAAGGATATTTCAATAGGACCTATTTTGACTAATAAATATGCGTTCTTAAAAAATAAGTTTCCATTAGAAACATATGTTTCCTATCAAGGAAATTCCACAATTTCTACGGTGGTTTCCATAAAACTTGATAATAAAGTTATTCATAGGGAAAAGATTACTTTGAGTGATGAGAATAATCTACGGCCTATAGTTCTACAGGTAGATGCATCTACAGTTGGGTTAAAGGACTTGATAGTAGAAGCCTCCCCAATTTCCAATGAAAGAAATACAGTCAACAATAAACGAAGCTCACGTATTGAAGTTATTGACGAAAAAACAAAAATAGCCTTGGTTACGGATATTTTGCATCCGGACGTAGGGGCCTTGAAGAAGGCTATTGAAAGTAATGAGCAGCGGGAGGTCATTATTATGCCGTCCAATATTGCTAAAGAATCATTGGAAAATATCGATTTATTTATCTGCTATCAACCTACAAGCAATTTCAAAGGGGTTTTTGATTATATAAAAAGCATAAATACCAATAGTTTTGTAATTACTGGAATACAAACGGATTATACTTTTCTAAATAATTTAAAAATTGGTATTGAAATTGAAAATGGTTATCCACAGCAAGAAGTGTTCGGTGTGTTGAACAATGCTTTTTCCAAATATGATATTTCAAATTTCCAGATGGAAGATTTTCCCCCTTTGTTAAGCGATGCCGGTCCCGTATTGATAACATCGCCTTTTGAGACTATGTTGGGTACGCAAATTAAAGGTGTGGATATGCAGGAACCTCTTTTTTGCATATTTGAAAATGCAAATACCAAGAATGCATATTTATTAGGGGAGAATATTTGGAAGTGGCGTATGCAGACCTATAGGAATACGGGAGATTTTACAAACTTTGATGAGTTTATTGGGAATTTAATTCGCTTTTTAACAAGTTCCAAGAATAAAGCGCGACTCAATGTAGAATACGAAAAAGTTTATGAGGGCAGTAGTAACGCCATTATTACGGCTACATATTTTGATGAAGCCTTTATTTTTGACCCCAATGCTAAGATGAATATCCAAGTGACCAATACAACTTCCAAAGAAAGTCTGGCAAGTCCTATGATATTAAAAAATGGTTATTTTGAAGCAGATTTATCAAACTTAAAATCTGGTGAATACGATTTTACGGTTACGGTTGAAAATGAATCAAAGACTGTTTCGGGAATCTTTATTATTTCAGAATTTGATATGGAGAATCAATTTGTATCAAGTAACGTGCAAAAAATGGAAAATTTGGCCTCTAAAACTAATGGAAGCACTTATTTTCCGTCTCAAATAGAAATGCTAGAACAGGAACTTCTAAATAACGATAGGTATGTGCCTACCGAGAAAAGCACTGAAAATATCGTATCTTTGATTGATTTCAGAATACTATTGGCAATTATAGTTCTTGCTTTTGCCGTAGAATGGTTTATCAGAAAATATAACGGATTAATTTAATTAAAAACTAATGGATAAGTTACCTAAAATTGCATTACCTGCAGTATTTGTTTTAATAGTACTAGTAATAATTTTTTCAAAATCTACAGTTACCATTGGTTCTGGTGAAGCTGGCGTTCTGTACAAGACTTTTGGCGATGGTGTTGTAACCGATGAACCACCTTTGGGAGAAGGTTTTCATATTGTTGCACCATGGAACAAAGTGTTCGTTTATGAAGTTAGACAGCAAGAGGTTTTTGAGAAAATGAATGTATTGTCTAGTAATGGTCTAGATATTAAATTGGATGCTTCTGCCTGGTTTCAGCCTAAATTTAATGAATTGGGAAAATTACATCAGGAAAAAGGAGAAGATTATGTACAACGGGTTCTATTGCCAACCATAAGATCGGCTGCACGTTCTGTTGTTGGTAGGTATACTCCGGAGCAGTTGTACTCAAGTAAAAGAGATGCTATACAAGCTGAAATTTTTGAAGAAACTAAAAAAATAGTGGATGACGAGTATATTCAGTTGAATGAAATTTTGGTTAGGGATGTTACATTGCCCCCTACGATCAAAGAAGCCATTGAGAGAAAGTTACGTCAAGAACAAGAATCTTTGGAATATGAGTTTAGATTGGTTACGGCAAAGAAAGAAGCAGAGAAAGTAACTATTGAGGCACAAGGTAAAGCCGATGCCAATAAAATTTTAAGTGCGTCTTTAACGGATAAAATTTTACAGGATAAAGGTATTGATGCTACCCTTAAACTTTCTGAATCCCCAAATACAAAGGTTATTGTAGTTGGTGGAGGTGATTCTGGGCTACCTTTAATTTTAGGTAATAACTAAAACACGTAGTGCATTATTTTTGTTTCATTTTAAACTTTTGTTTTGTGAAATGAAAAATACCTTTTACTTTTACATTAGAATGAAAAACAGCACTACACATCATCATATTCATACACACGCTCAGGCGAGGTAGGAATGTATTGTAGTAGAACAACATATTTTAAAACCCGTTTGAGCAATCAAACGGGTTTTGTATTTAAATCTCTTTTGGTTGCCAAGCATTAAATTAAGAAAATGACTAAAATTAGAATTGCTATTCAGAAATCGGGAAGACTTAATGAGGAATCCCTTCAAATTTTAAAAGACTGCGGAATTTCTATTGACAACGGTAAAGATCAATTGAAAGCTTCTTCAAGAAATTTTCCGATTGAGGTTTTTTACCTTAGAAATGGCGATATACCTCAGTACTTAAGAGATGGTGTGGTTGATATCGCAATCATTGGAGAAAACGTTTTAATTGAAAAAGGAGAGGATATTTCCATTGCAGAAAAATTAGGTTTTTCTAAATGCAAAGTTTCTTTGGCCGTACCTAAATCTGTGAAGTATAATTCGGTTCAGGATTTTGAAGGGAAACGTATTGCAACTTCATACCCAAATACAGTTATAAATTACCTGAAAGAGAAAGGTGTTAATGCAGATTTACACATTATTAACGGTTCTGTGGAAATTGCACCGAATATTGGACTTGCAGATGCTATCTGTGACATTGTTTCCAGTGGTAGTACTTTGTTCAAAAACAACTTAAAGGAAGTAGAAGTAATGCTTACTAGTGAAGCCGTATTGGCTGTCTCTCCAAAAATCACTTCAGAGCGAAAAGAATTGCTTGAAAAATTACAATTTAGAATTCAATCGGTTTTAAGGGCTAGAGGTTCTAAATATGTTTTGTTGAATGCTCCTAATGAGAAGTTAGATGCTATTATAAAATTACTGCCTGGTATGAGAAGTCCCACAGTTTTACCACTTGCCGATGAAGGATGGAGCTCGGTACATACGGTAATCAATAAAGATAAATTTTGGGAAGTAATAGATGAGTTAAAGAAGGCTGGAGCAGAAGGTATTCTTGTTTGCCCAATTGAAAAGATGGTATTGTAGACATGTATACAATTGATTTCATAAAAAATGAAAATTTAGGAGGCATTATTCCCTTTTTAGAGCTGTTGAATCCTAAGATTGGAAAGGTTACTCTAAAAGAACGTCTTAATGAGATGATTGCTCAAAATTATCAATGTATTGGTGTGTATGACGGCGGTAAGCTCATTGGTATATCGGGAATATGGGTATTGACAAAATACTATATTGGCAAACATGTGGAGCCTGATAATGTATGTATATTACCAGAATATCAAGGTAAGGGAATTGGAAGACAACTATCTGATTGGATATTTGACTATGCTAAATCCATAGGTTGTGAGGCAGCTGAATTAAATTGTTATTTAGGAAATGTGGCAGGACATAAGTTTTGGGAACAACAAGGATATGAAAAAGTGGCTTATCACTTCCAAAAAAAAAATCAACTAGATGAACAAGATATTTAATCCTAAGAAAGAAGATTGGAAAGAAGTCTTAAGACGACCTACCCGGACTGTGGCGGATATTGAAGGGTTGGTGAACGGTATTTTCAAAGAAGTTTCCAATAATGGTGATATAACGCTTAAAAAGTATACCGAACAATTTGATAAGGTGGTTTTGGAAAGTATGCTTGTTTCTGAAGCTGAAATTGGAGCTGCAAAATCTTTAGTTTCCAATGATTTAAAAGAGGCTATAAAACTTGCTAAATCTAATATAGAAGTATTTCACGAAGCTCAAAAAACCGACCGTGTAGAAGTTGAAACTGTAGCGGGTGTGACTTGTTGGCAAGAAAAAAGACCCATTCAGAAAGTGGGACTGTATATTCCGGGAGGAACTGCTCCTTTATTTTCTACCATTTTAATGTTGGCAGTACCTGCTACCATTGCCGGCTGTAAAGAAATCGTATTGTGTTCTCCTCCAAACAAGGAAGGGAAATTGAACCCTGCGATTTTATACGCTGCTAATTTATGCGGAGTAACCAAAATTGTAAAGGCAGGTGGTATTCAGGCTATTGCAGGAATGACATTTGGTACGGAGACAATTCCCCAGGTATATAAAATATTCGGACCTGGAAATCAGTATGTGACCGTAGCCAAACAAATTGCTACAAAGTATGGCGTAGCTATTGATATGCCTGCAGGTCCTTCGGAATTACTGGTCATTGCCGATGATTCGGCGAATGCTGCTTTTGTTGCTTCAGATTTATTGAGTCAGGCTGAACACGGGGTAGACAGTCAGGTGATATTAGTTTCTACTTCTAAAGCTATAATTGATGCCGTTGAAAAAGAAGTAGCTATACAATTGGAAGAGTTACCACGTAAGGATATAGCGAAACAAGCAATTGCGAATAGTAAATTGATTTATGTTGATAATGATCAAGATGCTATTGATTTAATTAATGAGTACGGACCGGAACATTACATTGTTTGTGTAGAAAATGAAGATTTTTATATCGAAAATACATATAATGCAGGTTCTGTTTTTATTGGAAATTATACGCCTGAAAGTGCTGGAGATTATGCATCAGGAACCAATCATACCTTACCTACAAATGGTTACGTAAAGCAGTATAGCGGAGTTAATTTAGATAGTTTTCTGAAAAGCATGACTTTTCAGAAAATCAATGAAGAAGGAATACAAAATATTGGCAAGGCTATAGAGTTAATGGCAGAAGCAGAAGGTTTACAGGCACACAAAAATGCAGTGACCTTAAGATTAAATAGTTTAAAATAATGTCATTTCGGCTACGCTCAATGACCAATACAGAATTGAAGTAATGAGTTTCAATCTAAATAATATAACAAGAGAGAATGTAAAAGGTTTGAGTCCGTATTCCTCTGCACGAGACGAGTATGTTTCCGATGGTTCTACCATGGTTTTTTTAGATGCCAATGAGAATCCGTTCGAGAATGGAGTAAATCGTTATCCCGATCCTCAACAGCGAGGTCTAAAGGCTATTTTAGCAGAACAGAAAGGGATTAAAGAAGAAAATATTCTTTTAGGTAATGGTAGTGATGAAGTGTTAGATTTGTTGTTCAGGGCGTTCTGTGAGCCTAAGCAAGACAACATCATTACATTGCCACCAACATACGGAATGTACAAAGTGCTTTCCGGAATTAATTTGGTTGAAAACCGGGAAGTATTATTGACCAATGATTTTCAACCTAACGTTGAGGGAATTTTAAATATAATTGATAACAATACGAAATTGTTATTTATCTGTTCGCCCAACAATCCTACAGGCAATAGCTTTTCGACTTCAATTATAGAAGAGCTATTGACCTCGTTTAAGGGACTAGTAATAATAGATGAGGCGTATATTGACTTTTCATCCGAAGAAAGCTGGACATCTAAATTGGCAGATTATCCTAATTTAATTGTAACCCAAACCTTGTCCAAAGCATATGGTATGGCAGGTATTCGACTTGGATTATGTATGGCATCTGCTGAAATTATTGCTGTTTTAAATAAAATTAAACCTCCGTACAATGTAAATCAATTAACTCAGGATAAAGCCATTGAACGGGTGTTGGATATAAAAGGGGTTAAAGAAGAAGTTGCTAAAATTTTAACGGAAAGAAGCAACCTCATTGAGGCTTTGAAAGCAGTTTCATTTGTTGAAACCATCTATCCTACAGATGCCAATTTTATACTGGCAAAAGTTGATGATGCAACCCTAAGATATAATCAATTATTGGAAAAAGGGGTGGTGGTTAGAAATCGTACTACACAACCATTATGTGAGAATACCCTTCGTTTTACCGTAGGAACAGAAAAAGAGAATAAAAAACTTTCTAAGGCGTTAAAGAGCATATAACCTTTAAACCAAAACCAATGAAAAGCAAGTTCTTTTACTTATTCACATTATTATTTACCATTACAGTATCTCGAGCTCAGGATATAGAACGATTAGAGTTTATTGCAGATAGCTTAAACTTTAGTCCTGAAGAAACAGAAGCATTGATAAGTTATAAAATGTATTCTGATAGTATAGAAAATACGTTTAATTACATTTATGATAGAACTTTGCTGGGTGGTGATGTAGCAAAAATTATTGTACCAAATGGATATAAGTTTTTAGACAAACCACAAGCACAACGTGTACTTTCAGATATTTGGGGCAATCCTGTTGATAATTCCGTGATGGGATTATTGCTTAAAGAAGATGATACTCCTGTTGAAACTAGCTATGCCATAGAAATTTCATATGCCGAAGAAGGTTATATTAAAGATGACGATGCCCAAGATTTAGATTATGATGATCTTTTAAGTGAAATGCAAGAAGATGCTAAAAATGCAAACCCAGAAAGATCAAGATTGGGATACCCTACGGTTGAATTGCTTGGATGGGCTTCTAAACCATATTATGATCAAGATGGAAAAAAACTTTATTGGGCCAAAGAACTTTTGTTTGAAGAAGATGAGACCAGCACTTTAAATTATAATATTAGGGTATTAGGTAGAAAGGGATATATGAACCTTAATGTAATTGGAGATATGGAAACATTGAACGATGTGGAAGCTAACTTAGAACCAATCTTAGGTAGTGTTTCTTTTAATACTGGCTATAAGTATTCTGAATTCGACCCGGATTTTGATGATGTAGCAGCTTATGGTATTGGAGGTTTAATAGCTGGTAAAATATTAGCGAAAGCTGGTTTCTTTGCGGTAATACTGAAATTTTGGAAGTTCATCGCAGTTGGGGTTATTGCTTTGTTTGGCGGTGTGAAAAAATTCTTTTTTGGGTCTAAAGAAAAACAAATTGCAATCGATACCAAAAATAGTGACCCAGAGGTATAGTTTAGAACATTATATATGAAATGAGAATGAAAAAAAGAGTACTATTTATTGATCGTGACGGAACCATAATTAAGGAAACGGTAGATGAGCAGATAGATGCATTTGA
This sequence comes from Maribacter sp. LLG6340-A2, assembly GCF_045057105.1. Classification (GTDB taxonomy): domain Bacteria; phylum Bacteroidota; class Bacteroidia; order Flavobacteriales; family Flavobacteriaceae; genus Maribacter. Next base: position 3,888,131 of record NZ_CP159332.1, read on the forward strand.
AAAGATGATTTTTTATCCAAAAGCATTTACTTTTCTAGGTAAAATTGCAAAAGAATTGGATTACGAATTGGTAATGATTACTAACCAAGACGGGTTGGGAACAGATGTTTTTCCTGAGGACACCTTTTGGCCGGTTCATAATTTTATACTTAAATCCTTCGAAAATGAAGGTGTGGTTTTTGATAAAGTGTTTCTTGATCGAACTTTTCCGCATGAAAATGCCAACACGAGAAAACCTGGAACAGGGCTGTTGACCGAATATTTTTCCGATGATTACGATTTAAAAAATTCCTTTGTTATCGGTGATCGATTGACAGATATGGAATTGGCTAAAAACCTTGGTGCTAAGGGTATTTTTATCAACGATGAGACCAACTTGGGTACTGGTGAAATTACGGTTAAGCGTGATGAACTAGATAGCCATATTGCTATTGAAAGCAATGATTGGGAGAAGATTTATGAGTTCTTGAAATTGAATGATAGAACGGCTGAAATTCATAGAAAAACCAATGAAACTGATATTGCCATAAAACTGAACCTAGATGGTACCGGTAAAAGTGATATTAAAACCGGACTGGCATTCTTTGATCATATGTTAGATCAATTGGCTCGCCATGGGCAAATGGATTTAATGATCAACGTGGATGGTGATTTAGAAGTAGATGAGCACCATACAATTGAAGATACCGGTATTGCATTAGGCGAGGTATTTCATTCGGCTTTAGGAAATAAACTAGGTATAGAACGCTACGGATTCTGTTTGCCAATGGATGATTGTTTAGCACAATCCGCTATAGATTTTGGTGGTAGAAATTGGTTGGTGTGGGATGCAGACTTTAAGCGTGAAATGGTAGGCGACATGCCTACGGAAATGTTTCACCATTTCTTTAAATCGTTTACTGACGGTGCCAAAGCTAATTTAAATATTAAAGCTGAGGGAACCAACGAACATCATAAAATTGAAGCTATTTTCAAGGCCTTTGCGAAAAGTATAAAAATGGCAGTGAAAAGAGATGTGGAAAAAATGGTTTTACCAAGTACAAAGGGTGTATTGTAAAAAGCCCCCTAACCCCCAAAGGGGGAATTCTTAAGTTTTATATTATGAATACAGAAAAAAATAAAGCATCTATCAGCACCCCTTTTGGGGGCGGGGGGGGCATTGTAATTATAAATTACGGAGCTGGGAATATACAGAGCATAAAATTTGCGATCAAACGATTGGGTTTTGATGCGGTTTTAAGTAGCGATGCCAGTGAAATACAAAATGCCGATAAAGTTATTTTTCCAGGGGTGGGTGAGGCAAGTAGTGCTATGAAAATGTTGTTGAACAGTGGACTTGACAAAGTTATTCCGACTTTAAAACAACCTGTTTTAGGCATTTGTTTGGGCATGCAATTAATGTGCAATTCATCTGAAGAGGGCAATACAACAGGACTCGGAATTTTTGATGTTGATGTAGTTAAGTTTGATAATACGGTAAAAGTTCCACAGATTGGATGGAATAAGATAGAAAACCTTAAATCTTTATTGTTTACTGATGTTCCAGAGGATTATATTTACTTGGTTCATAGCTTTTATGCTCCTTTATGTAAAGAAACCATAGCACAATGTTCCTACGACATAAACTATAGCGCGGCTTTAAAAAAGGATAATTTTTACGGTACCCAGTTTCATCCAGAGAAATCTAGTGATGTTGGGGAAAAGATATTAGAAAACTTTTTGAAAATGTAATGAAGCAAGATTACTTTATTTCTAAAAATAAGAGATTGTTGAATGTAGAAGGAATTCAACAATTTATCGCCTCATCATATTGGGGTAAGGATAGAACTTTAAATGAAGTAAAACTCTCTATTGAAAATTCGTATTGTTTTGGTATCTATACTAAGGATAATGAACAAATAGGTTTTGCAAGGGTTGTTACCGATTACATCTATTTTGGTTACTTCATGGATGTAATCATTTTTGATAAGTTTCAAGGTAAAGGTTATGGTAAAATATTGATAGAAGCCATGCTAGAAGATCCCACTATAAAAAGTCTTAAAACATTAGCTTTAAAAACCAAAGATGCTCAACAATTGTATGAGCGATTCGGATTCGATAAAATAGGAGATTCAGCATTATGGATGTCTGTAGATAAACAAATTTTAGAATAAAAATGAGAATAATACCAGCCATAGATATCATAGACGGTAAGTGTGTACGCCTTTCTAAAGGGGATTATGATACCAAGAAGATATACAATGAAAACCCGTTAGAGGTTGCAAAAGAGTTTGAAGCACACGGAATTAAACATTTACATTTGGTAGATTTAGATGGTGCAAAATCAAAGCATATTGTAAATCATAAGGTTTTGGAACAAATTGCTACCAAGACCGGTCTGCAGATAGATTTTGGAGGCGGATTAAAAACTGATAAAGATTTGCGTATCGCTTTTGAAAGTGGTGCCAAACAAATTACTGGTGGTAGTATTGCGGTAAAAGATCCTGATACATTTCTTGGTTGGATAGAAAAGCATGGTGCTGATAAAATAATATTAGGTGCAGATGCCATGGATGAAAAAGTTGCTGTATCAGGTTGGTTAGAAGAGTCAAAAGAAGAATTGATTCCCTTTATACAATCGTACCAAGCAAAAGGTATACAATATGTTATTTGTACAGATATTAGTAAAGATGGTATGCTAGAAGGTCCGTCTTTCGACTTATATTCCAAAATTATAAGTTCAACAGACGCAGGTTTAAAGCTAATAGCTAGTGGCGGAATATCTACTTTTGACGAGTTACCAAAACTAGCCGAAATGGGTTGTGAGGGTACTATCATCGGTAAAGCTATTTATGAAAATAGAATTAGCCTAAAGCAATTGGAATCTTATATTTTAAACAATGGATAAGGAATTTCAAATCATAGAAGAGTTAAAGCAGAATGCTTTGTATCGTATAGATGAAAGCACGCGTATGATTAAGAAAAGTCTTGCTGATATATCTGAAGAAGAAGTATGGCAAAAACCGAACGATGCTTTAAATAGCATTGCAAATTTAATGCTTCATCTATGTGGGAATATATCACAATATGCCATTTCATCGTTAGGAGAAACTGAAGATACAAGAAATCGCGATGTAGAATTTGCTACTACCGGCGGTTTCACAAAAGAGGAACTGATGAAGAAGTTAGATGATGTTGTTGACTCGGCAAAAAGAATCATTTTTGATGCTACACCAGAGCAATTAGTCCGAAAACGTTCTGTACAAGGCTTTTCCTTTTCGGGAATAGGTATTATTCTCCATGTGGTCGAGCATTATTCGTATCATACCGGGCAGATAGCGTTTTGGGTAAAACAGTTGAAGAATAAAGACCTTGGCTTTTATGACGGGGTAGATTTGAACGTAAAAAGCCCCCTGACCCTCAAAGGGGGAACACCTTGACTAAATTTAAAAGCACTATGAAAACGTATAAAATTTTGAGTATTAATTCTCCCCTATTGGGGGAGCTAGAGGGGGCAATATGTTAGCAAAAAGAATAATTCCTTGTTTGGACATCAAAGATGGTAGAACCGTAAAAGGTATCAATTTCGTTGATTTACGTGATGCTGGTGACCCAGTTGAACTTGCTGAAATATATAGTAAAGAAGGGGCAGATGAATTGGTCTTTTTAGACATTTCTGCTACCGAGCAAAAACGTAAAACTTTGGCGGACTTAGTATATCGTGTTGCTGAAAAAGTTAATATACCGTTTACCGTTGGTGGCGGAATTTCTTCTGTTGAAGACGTTGATATTCTCCTTCAAAACGGGGCGGATAAAGTGTCTATAAATTCATCTGCTGTAAAGAATCCTCAATTGATTAACGATTTGGTTGCAAAATTTGGCTCGCAATGTATTGTAGTTGCCATAGATGCCAAACAGATCGATGGAGAGTGGATTGTTCATTTAGTAGGAGGTAAGGTGCCAACGGAACGAAAGTTGTTTGAATGGGCTAAGGAGGTAGAAGAGCGTGGAGCGGGAGAAATCTTATTCACCTCTATGGATAATGATGGCACAAAAGACGGGTTTGCGAATGAAGCCTTGGCACTTTTATCGACAGAATTGAATATTCCTATCATTGCATCGGGTGGTGCGGGCAATAAGCAGCATTTTACAGATACTTTTATAGAAGGTAAGGCAGATGCCGCCTTAGCAGCAAGTGTTTTCCATTTTAAGGAAATAGGAATTCAGGAATTGAAACTTGAGTTACAGGGGAACGGGATTCCGGTGAGGGTTTAGTTTCAGTAAATAGTTACAGTAGGCAGTGATAGTTGGCAGTAACAGCTGACAGTGACAGTCATTAGGCAGAATGTCACCCTGAGTTTACCTGCCGAGGCAGGCGCAGTCGAAGGCTTTGGAACATGAAATTTCATTTCGACTACGTTTAGTGAACTGATAAGAGAATGAAACGCATTGTCACCCTGAGCGCAGTCGAAGGCTTTGGAACACGAATTTTCATTTTGGCTACGCTCAGTGATCAAGACAGTACTAAAGACTTTGAAGAGAATAAAAATATAATTAGATTACAATACATATGGAGTTTAAAACACCGGATTGGGATAAAACGAACAACGGATTAATACCTGCAATCATTCAAGATGCACGTACAAAAAACGTATTAATGTTAGGCTATATGAATGCAGAAGCATTAACCAAAACTACCGAAACGGGTAAGGTAACTTTCTTTAGTAGATCTAAGAATAGATTATGGACCAAAGGTGAAGAAAGCGGTAATTTTCTAAATTTGGTTTCTATAAAAAATGACTGTGATCAAGATTCATTACTTATCACGGTAAACCCTGTGGGACCAACCTGCCATACAGGCTCTGATACGTGTTGGAACGAGTCTAACGATTCTAACTTCGGATTTTTATCTGAGCTTGAGGCAACTATTGAGCAAAGACGTACTGCCGCCGATGGTGAAAAATCATATGTAGCTTCTTTATTTGGAAAAGGAATCAATAAAATTGCCCAAAAAGTAGGGGAGGAAGCGGTTGAAACCGTTATTGAGGCTATGGATAATAATGATGAACTGTTCTTATACGAAAGTGCAGATTTATTGTTTCACTACTTAATGTTATTGCAGGCAAAAGGCTTTACGCTTAAAGATATTGAGGCGGAGTTAATGAAAAGAAAAAAGTAATTAGACACTTTTTACTTCATAACAGTATACGCAGTTAAATACGTATTTGCTTTTAGCGTGGTATTTTCAGATTCCAATTTGTTTTGTAATTGCTGTGTAAGTAGTTCGAATAAATTTGCTAGTCCGAACGTGTTAGACAACTTAGCATAATCTTCTTTTGAGGATAGTAATAGATGTGCCAGATCAGGTATTGTTATTTCAAGGTCAATAGCTTGTTTATATTGCTCATCAAGGGTTATTGCTGCTGTTTGTAAGCCAGTAAAGTTTTCCTCATGATTATAATTGCTTGCTATGTGAGTTTCTTCAATGACTCCAAGAAGCTTGAATATCGGTGATAATAGTATTTCAAAATCATAGGCTATGACTCTGGTATTTGTTTTACTCACTCTAATGCTCTCATCAAATATTTTTTGTGATTTGGCATAGAATAAAGAACCTGCAAACGTTATAATATCAAAACTATCATCATTAAAATCTAGCACGTTGTTCTTCAACGTTTGGTAAGTTACAGAAGGGTGCTCAATAGACTTCTGTATCATTTCTTGGCTTGGGTCAACACCTATTACCTTTTTACAAAATGCAGATAAACTAATGGCAGATTGCCCTGTTCCACAACCAATATCTAAACCTAAATCAACTTTTTCATGATTTGCCAAATAGCTTTCTAAAATCTTTGTGTGTAATAAAGGTCTGTACGATGCGTAGTGAAAGGCAGTAATTTGGTCGTAATCTTTAATCATATTACTCGTATTGAAAAATCCGTTCCATGATTACAAAATCGATTCCGCCTTTAACATAGGTTGTATTCGTTTTGGTCATATTAAATTTAGTGTAATAATCGCTTTTGTTTTGTCTGGCATTACACCAAATTCTTTTAAGTTTTTTGGTATGAACAATGTGCATGATTTCATTTAATAGCATACTACCAAAACCTTGACCTTGATAAGCTTCTAAAGTTGCAAATTTTCTGAATTGGGCTTCTTTACCATTTATGAATAACGAAATTATAGAGGTAAGTTGGTCGTCTACAAAAAGTCCGTAATGCAGACCTTTATCGTCTTCCGGTAGTTTTACAAACTCCAATGGCTGGTTTGGCCACATGACCTTATGTCTTATGGGGATAGTTTGGTCTGCGGTTATCTCAATTATTTTTGTGGTCATTGGTTGCGCTTGTACCTGACTTCAAATATAACGAGCTTCTTCATTATTTAAGCACCAAAGTCTCTTGTACTTTTGCAATCGATACCCATTTAAATGGAATAGGAGACCATACTGTTCTTGTGCTCTTTTTGTATGACGACTCGTTCTTTATAAAAACTTGATTGTTTTTGGTAAATACGTGTTGTGTCTCTATGACTTTTTTAGATTTCTTTTTTCTGATCATTGCACGTTTTTCTTATATCGGTTACGTCCCATATTAAATATGCCCACTTTTATGCCTATACCGGCAGAAAATCCGTTTATTCTGGAAATTCTGGTGGGTGGAAGTTCTATTCTGCTTGAAAAGCGATATTTTATTCCTGCTTCTAATTGTAAGTATCTTGAAATATTGAAAAGAGCATTTATTCCTGGTTCGGCTACAAACACTTCATCAAAGTCATCCTCATCAAGTTCTTCTTCAAAATTATCATCATGTTTTACCTTGTCGTCTATATACCCCACAGCACCAGCACCCAATAATAGTGGGAAGGATAGATTAACACGACTTTTGCTGAAAAAAATGGGTTCTAAATGTAAACCTCCATAAACAGCAATAAGGTCTTCATATCTAGAAAGGCTATTGTTGTATATGTCTTGTTCGGAATAAAGAAAGTTACCTACAAAACCAACCTCAAATTGTTGATTTGCGACATAGGCTATTTTTAAACCCCCTATATAGGCATGCTCTCCGTCAATTTCACCTAATCCCATATTTATGCCCACATACACACCATGTACGACATTATTACGGTCATTAAATTCAAGGTATTCATCGGTTTCATCTTGCCCATAGCTTACAAAAGCGGAAAGGAACAATGCAAATAAAAGGGTTATTTGAAGTGGTTTCATTACTGTTTGATTTTTTGATTGATTATCTAATAGACAACCTAAGCAACAAATAGTTGCATCAAAAACCATTATTTTTTAAATAAAACCTAAAATTCTATATTTTGTTGTGTAAAAATAGGGCTAATTGCTTTTAAATGTGCTGGTTAACCGTGTCATTAGCTCCCCAAGAATCTAAACTGAGTAAAATAGGCTTTAGTGATTTTCCACGTTCTGTCAATCCGTATTCTACTTTTGGTGGCACAACGGGAAAGACCTCTCTTTTTACCAATCCGTCTTTTTCCAATTCACGTACGGTTTGGGTAAACATTTTATTGGAGATTCCCGGTACCTTTTTTTTGTAGCACTCCAGAGCGTAATGCACCGTCTAAAAGATTAAAAAGTACAATGGGTTTCCATTTGGTACCAATTAAGTTCATGGTATGATCTAAAGGGCAGTATTTATTAGAATTCATTTTAAATGCAAATAACTGAAAATTAGTATAATACTCCTTTTGGTAACTATAATACTTTTAGGTAAGTTATTGTTAATAAGGCAAGTATAGTTTTATTTTGTACCATAAAATAATTGTTATGAAAACAAATACAGCATACCCAAAATCATTTTCACATATTGGTATTACCGTACCAGATTTAGAGAAAGCGGTAGCATTTTACTCAGAGGTAATGGGATGGTACGTCATCATGAAACCTTCAAAAATCAAAAAAGAGAAAGAAACAGCCATAGGAATCATGTGTATTGATGTTTTTGGCGATGATTGGGAAGAGTTTGAAATTGCACATATGTCTACATCAGATGGTATTGGTGTGGAATTGTTCTCCTTTCCGCATGGTGTATAGGAAGCGCCGGAATTTAATCCGTTCAATACCGGATTGTTCCACTTCTGTATTCAAGACCCTAATATTGAAGATTTGGTCGCTAAAATAGTAGCACATGGTGGTAAGCAAAGAATGCCTATTCGGGAGTATTACCCAAAAGACAAGCCTTATAAAATGTGTTATGTAGAAGACCCTTTCGGGATTGTATTTGAGGTATATACCCACAGTTATAAGTTAACGTATTCTTCTGGAGCATATTCTGAATAGATTGAACAATAATCTAAAAGCGATTTGCAAATACAATATTGCTAATCGCTTTTATTTCTATTTTTTTGAATCAATTAAAGCTCTTTCAATAATACCACACCTTTTTTGCCTGAAATGGTAATTTTGCCCTTGCCATTTTTACCATAACTTGCCTTTATTTCGCGTAACTTTTTGCCTTTGTCGAGCATTTTTGAATCTACGTTGTGAAAAGTTTTCGGTAAGCGAACCAAGCCTTCTTCCAAGGTAGCGGAGAATTCGTGGGAAAAGTTGAAAATATTGATATTCACTTCAGATGATTCTTGATCAAGGCTTATTCTAGAGCTTGGTGTCAAAATACGTTCCACCCAGAGATCGGAAATTTTTAAGTTCAAATCAATATCCTTTTTAAGGCGATGTATGCGTAGCTTACTGAATTTAAGATTTCCATACAGCGTGCCCATTTCTTTAATATCCACTTCGTCTTTGTTGGAATATAGCTCTAAAGATTCTACCAACTGTACATCAATAGTGCTTCCGCTAGTATTTAGTCGCATGGTGTTGGCATGGTCCATATCCAATCCACCGTTTTTAATATCTATATTGGCATAGTTGATGTTTTTAGCTCTTAATTTTCCGTATTTCATGGTAACATCGGCTTTGTTCAAATTATCGCTCATCCACATATCTCCATGCTGCACATCTGCCATTAATACACCCACCCAATCTTCTATGAATACATCGCCAAAAGTGTTGATAATCTCTAACTCCACCTTTTGCGGTACATACACTTTATAGTCTATTTGTACATTACCACGGTCAAAATCAAACGGATTCGCTTTTTCAAAAAGGTTAGAGAAGAATCCGGAGTTCTTATCGGCTATTTCATAATTGACCGATATAAATTTATCACTGTGTCTAATAACTGGGGTTATTCTATTTAAAAATTCTTTGGCATTTTCCCGCTTCTTATCGGTTACGGTAATACTTACGGTAATGGAAACTTCGTCTTTGATCCATCCGTAGATATGTATATTGCCATATTTATTCTCTACGTGTAGCTCACCCGAATTATTGAACGGGTAGGTTTCCTTTATTTCCTTAGAAACCTTTTCTTGCGCTATGGCAGTAAAACCTAGTGCCAACGCCAAGGCGAACAGCATGAGTTTTTTACAAAGTATATCCATAATCGTCTTCTTTAATTTTAGATTCGTTTAGCTGCTGCAATAGATTCTCAATGAGTTCTATGCGCTTTCTATAATTTGCTACAATGGCTTCTAACACTTGTTCATTATCAAGGTTATTCTGCATTTCAAGTTTTAGTTGCTCATATTCGGCATCTAATTCTACCATAAATGACAAGAATTCTTCTTTGTCGGCATCAGATAGCTGACTATTGTTTTGTACCAATTGTACTTGGTAAGACACCAAACCTTGGTAATGCATATCTATATCTTGCAATTCTTGAGATACAAATTGGTTTTCCGTTGTAGTGCTGGCAAAGAAATTGAATCCTATTGCTCCAGAAATACCCAATAGAATAAGAATACTTGCCGCTATACGTAGCATTGGCGATTTCCATAGGGGAATCACTTTTGGTCGCTCTTCGTTCAATTGCGATGCTATATTCGCCCAGATTTTTTCACGGTCTGCGCGGTGGTCATCAAATACCGCCTTATTGTTCCGTATATGTTTTTCAAATTGATCCATTACAATCCGTTTATAATTTCTACTAGTTTCTTTTTTGCCCTGTGGTATTGAGATTTTGAGGTAGACGTGGTAATGCCCAAAACATCGCTAATCTCATTGTGATCATAGCCCTCCAATAGGTAAAGGTTTATAATCTGCTTATAGCCCAAAGGCAGTTTTTCAATACCCGATTTAACTTTTAAAATATCCATGGCATCTACCTGTTCATATTCCACTTCATTGGTCAAGTGATATTCATGCTCATCTATTGCCGCAAGGGGTAGGCGCTTAACTTTTAAGTGATTAATACTTTTATTGATGACTATTCGCTTCAACCATGCTCCAAAAGAGGATTCATACTTAAACTTATTTAGATTCTTAAAAGCATCCACAAAACTATCCTGCACAATATCTTCTGCATCTTCCTTTATGCCCAAAAATCGCATACTCACGTTATACATGGCATCCACGTAGAGCTCGTACAGTTGATACTGCGAGGTTCTATCGCCAGACTTGCTATTTTCAACAAGTGATCTATGTGTAAAACGAATTTCGGTTTCCAATGAATTTAGGTGGTTATGTGTACTCTAAATTTGGTTTCAATGATAAAGACAACTAAAATTTATGATAGTTGCATTAGGTACAATTTATTTAGACTAATAGGTTTTCATGTTAGTACGATTCACTTGGCAGAATGTTACCATTTTGCTAAAACTTTCTGGGGCATGCAACCTTTTAATTTTTTTGTTGTCAATTAGTGGTGTTCATCAATCCATTAAACAAATAGCATGATTAAAAAACAAAAACAACAGAAGCACTTAGGGTGGTTAAAGCCAGTGGCGATGCTTCTGTTACTAATTACGGGCATGCAATTATATGCTCAAGAAAATTATACCATTAGTGGTAAAATTACCGACATTGACAACGGTGAAACCCTTTTTGGGGCTTCCGTTTTTTTAGAAGGTACCAGTATTGGTGTAGTGACCAATGAATACGGATTCTACTCCATCACCGCACCAAAGGGAGCATATCGCTTACTCATTAACTATATGGGGTATGCTGACATTAAACAGGATGTAAACCTGAACAGCAACCAAAATATCAATTTTGAAATTTCTGAAGTTTCTACCCAACTAGATGAAGTAGAGGTTACGGCAGAGGAGTCTGAAATTGCCGTGCTGCGTAAACCCGAAATGAGTGTTCTTAAAATGAACATTGAAACCGTAAAGCAAATGCCGGTGGTTTTGGGCGAAGTAGATATTCTAAAGTCCTTACAAATGCTTCCGGGTGTTACCAATAATGGTGAAGGTACGGGCGGTTTTCATGTGCGTGGCGGTGCTGGTGATCAAAACTTGGTGCTGTTAGATGAGGCTATAATTTATAACACATCGCACATGTTCGGTTTTTTCTCGGTATTCAATGCAGATGCCATTAAAGATGTAAAACTGTATAAAGGCGGTATTCCCGCACGTTATGGTGGTCGTGTTTCTTCGGTTTTAGATGTGAGACAAAAGGATGGAAACAGCAAAAGGTTTGCCGCCACGGGTGGTATTGGCATTATATCTAGCCGTTTGGCGCTTGAAGCTCCGTTATTCAAAGAAAAGGGCTCTTTTTTAATTGCGGGTAGACGTTCGTATGCCGATCTATTATTGAAAGCTGCCGGACAGGATAACAGTGTTAGCTTTTATGATTTAAACCTTAAAACGAATTATAAGATCAATACGAACAACCGACTTTTTCTTTCCGGGTATTTTGGTAGGGATGCTTTTGAGCTGGGAGAAAACTTTAGCAGTTCTTATGGTAACTCCACCGCAAACCTACGTTGGAACCATATTTTTAACGAAAAACTGTTTTCTAATCTCTCCCTTATCTATAGCAAGTATGATTATGAGTTGGGCATTACTTCGGCGGAGTTTGATTGGGTGTCGTCCATTACCAATTACAATATTAAATATGACCTAAAATACTACTTCAGTGATAAGTTCAAGCTAGATTTTGGTGCAAGCGGAATCCATTATGAGTTTGATCCCGGTGAAATTATACCAACGACCGAAACATCATCGGTCAACCCATTGTTGTTGGATAAAAAGAAAGCTTTGGAAACGGGAGTGTATGTAAATGCAGAGCATAAATTAACGGAAAAATTGACCGCACAATACGGCTTGCGCTACAGTGCATTTTCTAGACTTGGTGGTCAACCTATGACCGAATATGAGAATGATCAACCCGTGGTCTACAATGAAGATTTGGGCATTTATGAGCGGGGTACGGCAATAGGGGAGACGGTTTATGAAAAAGGCGATGCCATTAAAACCTTTGGCAATTTAGAGCCTAGGGCGTCTTTGGCATATACCATAAATGACAATTCTTCTTTAAAAGCGGGCTTTTCTAGGGTAGCGCAGTATATTCATTTATTGTCTAACACCTCTTCTGCCACGCCTTTAGATGTTTGGGCACCTAGCGGGCAGTATATTGATCCGCAATTGTCTAATCAATATGCTTTGGGCTACTTCCGTAATTTTAAGAATAAAGCCTATTCTATGGAGGCGGAAATCTATTACAAGAATACCGATAATAGAATCGATTATATAGATGGTTCTGACCTTATTGGTCAAAATACCATTGAAACCGAAATACTAAAAGGGGAATCTAGAGCATACGGACTAGAGCTATTGTTCCGTAAGAACGAAGGTAAATTCACGGGATGGATTTCTTACACCCTTTCCAAATCTGAACAGCGTACCCCTGGAGGAAATGCTGGCGGACTCGGTATTAACGATGGTAATTGGTACAACACGCCTTATGATAGAACACATGATGTTTCAATTTCGGGGTCGTATAAATTAAACGAGAAATGGAGCTTTGGTACCAATTTGGTATTTCAAACGGGTAGACCTGTTACGTATCCTAATGGTCAATATGAATATGAGGGTGTTTCCATAGCCAGTTATTCCGACAGAAATTCTGATAGATTGCCGGCGTACCATCGTTTAGACCTATCGGTGAACTATAAACCGAACAGAAAACCAAATGCAAAATTAAAAGGCGAGTGGGTATTGGGTATTTACAATGCCTATAACCGTAAAAATGCGGCATCGGTTTCCTTTGGTCAGAATATAGAAACGGGAGCAAATGAAGCTACTAGAACCGCCATTTTCGGTATTGTACCATCCATCACCTATAATTTTAAATTTTAATTCTATGAAAAACTATATAAAACTATTGCTAGCCCTGTTCACCGTAATTTTTACGGGTTGTACTGATGTTATAGATGTTGACGTACAAACAGATACCTTACGCTTGGTGGTAGAGGCTTCCTTAGATTGGGAAAAGGGAACTACCGGTAATGAGCAGTTGATTACCCTACGTACGTCAACACCTTTTTTTGAAACCGAAAGCACCAATGTTACAGGGGCGGAAGTTTCTGTGACCAATAACGCTACGGGAGAAGTCTTTCTTTTTACCGACCAGAATAACGGCACATACACCACAAGTACTTTTGAACCACAATTAGAAGCGACCTATACCTTAGAAATTTTGTATGATGGCGAACGATATGTTGCCGAAGACACCATGAACCCCGTGCCTGATATTACCGATATTTACCAGGATACGGAAGACGGATTTGATGATGAAACCATTGAGTTACATATTGTATTTACCGATTTTGAGGAAGAGGGCGATAATTACCTTTTTAAGTTCGAAAGACCACAAGACCTGTTGCCAACATTGGAAACGGGCGATGATGAATTCATTAACGGTAACGAGGTGGATTGGTGGTATGAAATTGACGATGATGAGGACGAAGAAATAAAACCGTTATTACCTGGCGATGTAGTAAATATCAGCATGCACGGTATTTCTAGATCGTATTTCAACTATATAGATATTGTTATAGACCAAATGGGTGGCGTTGGTATTTTTGAAGCTACACCGGTTGATGTAAAAGGAAACTGCATTAACACCACCAACCCAGATAATTACGCCCATGGCTACTTTAGGGTAACGCAAACTAATAAAGTGACGTATACGGTACAGTAGTTGGGAGTTTTGAAATCAAAAGAAAAACCAAACACTAAGGAATTATTTAGGGCTTGGTTTTTTTAGTTTTTATTGCTACCGTATTTGGGTTATAGTTATGTTTTGACTACAATTTAATATCAAAAATGAGGTAAATATTATTGTCGTGAGTTTCTTTTTTTAATTTGGTAGCTACTGTTAGTATATGAAGCGTAGTGACCGAACGGGAGCTATGATTTCATATACATTGTTGCATGGTCGTTCTTATTCTTGTTTTCTCCAATCTTCGATAACTTCTTGGTTAATTTCAAAATAAGTGAAAGTCGCCAGATTGTCTGTAATTCGAAACTCATATGATTTTTGAGTATTATCGAATTCAAAATGAATTAAGTTATTTAGCGTGTTTAATTCAAATGCTCCATTTGTTTCATATTCTTCACCAGTAGCCATGAACTCTCCTTTTAGGTCATTCAGTTCACTATCTGTTTTGAAATCAATATAATCGCAACATTGAATTGATGAATCTGTAATCCCATTTATTGATTTTGTTTCAAGTTTCCATTGTCCAAGGATTCCAAATTGGTCTAAATTGTCTGTTTGTTCAATTTCGTCTTTTTCACAACCTGCAAACATTATGAAGATAGCTAAAAGCAACACTAGCAAATATTTACAATGTCCCATTAGTGTTTTATTTTATAAAGATCTCAGTAAAGTTAATTTTGAAAATTTGTGGATTATTACTTTATATATTATTTTTTTGTGAACTTTTACTAACGTTTTTTTTGCGTTATGATTTGAAATTTTTCCATATTACATACAGCTCATTCACTTCCTTTTCATTCATGTACTTTGGGAAAAGTCCAGTATTTGTAAAATATGCCCAACATTCTCCAAATTTTAAATATTGACTTTTAGGAATGTTTTTTTTAGACAAGCATTTTTTTAGAATCCCAATCCGCTTATTTTCATCATCTGCAATTATTTCGCCAATTTTGGAGATCTCAGTTTCAGAAAATCTATTTGTTATCGCTTTTAGAGTTTTCAATTTCGTCCAATATTTTCGAGCTCCAATTCCTAACTCTACGCGAATAAATCTATTCTTCTCTAATGCAAATCTAAAGGGGTCTTTTCTTTCGATTGTTATTCCATTCGCTTTTATTGTGTCCCAAAATTTTTCAGTATCAGGACTGATGCTATAATTCCAATAGTTTAAGAATTCACTTGTTGCAGATTTTCGTTGATAAGCATTTAATTTTCTGCCTACTTCTTGAGTAGTTAAAAGTCGTTTTGTGTATGAAGAAAAGTTTAACATCGCCCTTTTTGACTTGTCATCTAACTCTGATGATGCAGCAACTATTTTATCATGAATTACAATTGTCCTTAAAATATCATCTAAAGAGTTCTTTATCATTCAAGGTTTGATTTTTGTAAAATGTTGCACAACGGTTTGGCTATGCGTAGTGCGGAGGCAAGGAAACTTTTCGTTTCCGTCTGCGCACGAAGCTAAAGCTTATTGTTTTGCTTTTTCTTTTTTCTTTTCCAAAGCTAAATCCATAAGATTTAGCGACACTCTAAAAATACGCAAACCATTCAGTTAAAACCCAATAGTCTGCATTACGTATAGGTTTTGTTGGCAAATCGTTTTTATTTATTCCACCAGCCCATAAATAAATCTTTTATCTCGTCTTTTAATATAAAACTTAAAATAGCCATAATGAATAGTATAAGTTTAGCAATACCACTTTCCATCATTACTTTAATTCTGTTGTTTGCCGACACAAAAACTAAAGACCAAAGTTGGCGTATAAGTTTTAATACATACAGACTAATTCTTTTAATTAGTGTTACGGACTTAGTTCTGTATCTTTTTGAAATATTATTTAAATGCCAAATACCTTCTTGAGTGATTTTTAAAACCACATATTCGTCCGTTTCTTTTATGATTTCAGCATATCCAAATTCCACAGCGTTTTGCTTTTTCATAAACCTAGACAAACTTATGTCTGCTTTATTTTTGTCTAAAACTAACTGGTCAATTTTTCTTTGTCCATTTCGTCCTTTCCATATAAAGTTTAGTAGAAAGTCAGTATATATTTCAGAAATTTCAATATCCCGTCGCATACTTTCAGGAAGTGACGCCTTAAAATCGAACGGTTTAAAATCGATTTTAGATAATAACTCCTGTTTTTCTTCTTCGGTCATTTATAAATGTTTGCCAACAATTGTATATGTACACAATTGCACATATTCCATCTATAAAAGTAATCTAATTCCCACCCACAAAAAAAAAGACCTATCAACAGTTATTAACAGGTATTTGTGGTATGTAAACTAAGAAATAATGCTTACCACCATACTACGAAGAACTTCTCAAATGTGATGTTGTTTTTCTTCATCCAAACCATGGGAGCACTGTTGTTTTCTAAGCGTTCTGTAATAGCCATGGTAACTTCTTGGTGTGTGAGCCACTTAACATCGTTTTCAGGGTCTACTACCCATTCACCCTTCGTGGGAATATAAAAATGGTGTGGTGTAAAATTAGCCGTAAGAAACTCCGTCATTCGTAACCAATAGCCCACAATACAATTCGGGTTTACTAGAGAAATAGGTAAATGATCACTATTATAAGGTTTAAAGAGTTGGGCTTTATAGCATGCCTGTTGCGCAATGGCAGCGGTGTCTATTCCTTTTTCTAACAATACCGAACGCCCAACAGGCGTATGCAGTAATGAAAACTGGTTGTTCTTAATCTTTTCCAACTTGGTGTAAAAAGCATCACGTCGGTTGGGTCCGATCAGTTGGTGTATGGGTTCTTTTATTTCGGTGTCAATAATGTAGAATTTATAAGTGAGTTCTACATGTATCAGCTGCTGTGTGGCGGTTTCTTGAACAATAAAATCAATTTCACCAATGGTCTGTTTTTCCTCACGTATCGGTAAATTATGCAATAGCACTTTATACTGCGCACTTGCATCTAACAACTGCTTACACACATATTCCATCCGATGTCCCAACCGCAATTTCCCAGGAATAGGTCGTGGCACAAAACCGTCTATCACCACCTCCGGAAACTGAAACTGAGGCACACCAAACTGCACACCTTCCCATAACGGCGGAGTGCTTAAAAAGCCATGTATCTGTTTGATTAATGTTTGTTGCTGGTTGATAGTGAATTTTTTTAGTTGTCGGTTGTCGGTTGTTGGTTGTTGGTGTTTTGTTTTTCGCTAATCGCTAATCGCTAATCGCTAATCGCTAATCGCTAATCGTTGTTCGTTGTTCGTTGTTGATACCTACTGAATACTGCCAACTGAAACTGCCAACTGATTATTGCTAATTGTTTATTGTCAATTGTTCCTCTGTAGTCGAAGTTACTTCATTTAAACGTCATTGCGTGCATATCACGGCAGTCTGTAGCTTAGGTACACGAAACAAACAGATTGCTTCGTCCCTAAAAAGCTCCTCGCAAAGACGAATTTTATGAGCCATGCGCTAATCGCCGTACGCCTTTCGCTATTGTTGTATCGTGGCTACTTAAACTGCATACTGAAAACTGATACTGCCAACTAATAATTGTTTATTGCCAATTATTTTCCGTAGCCGAAGTTGCTTCCTCAAAACGCTATGCACCACGCGAAAAGCGCACAGCGTATTGCGCACAGCGAATAGCGTCCAACTCAACACGAACAACGAACAACCAACAACCAACAACCGTCAACAGTCAACCATCAACCAAACTTAAACAACAACGTTAACATTTCCCAAAAGCCGTGGGCATCCAAGGTAAAAGTGTTAATTTTATAGTATGGCTATGAATATAAGAAAAGGGTTCCGATTTGAAACTTACGAAGCACCCGAACAATCTATTTTTGATAAGCTATTTGATATTTTTCAAGAGCTTATTACGCATACTTCTGGCGATTTCGACGAAGCTATCGATTGGTTACGCGAACTGGACAAGGAATATGAATTGACAACCGAAGACTATACCATTGACGACTTTATAGAAGATCTTAAGGCAAAAGGTTACATACGCGAAGAGTTTAAAGATGGCGGTGGTAACGGTGAAGATGGGGAAGAAGGTTCCGGTGGTGGAGATATTTCGATAACCGCGAAAATGGAACGTATCATCCGTCAGCGTGCATTAGATCAAATTTTCGGGAAGCTAAAACGTAGTGGTGCAGGTAATCATAAAACAGGTAAATCGGGACAAGGAGATGAGCATACGGGCGATCTTAGGGAATACCGTTACGGCGATGGTCTGGAAAACATATCTATGACCGAGAGCCTTAAAAACGCTCAAATTAATCACGGTGTAGGCAGTTTTCATTTAAGTGAAAATGATTTGGTGGTAGAAGATACCCAGCACAAAGCACAAATGAGTACCATACTTATGATCGATATTAGTCATAGTATGATCTTGTACGGTGAAGACCGAATTACTCCCGCTAAAAAAGTGGCGATGGCTTTGGCAGAGCTGATTACCACCAGGTACCCAAAAGATACCTTGGATATTTTGGTTTTCGGTAACGATGCATGGCCCATACCCATAAAGGATTTGCCGTATTTAAAAGTGGGGCCGTATCACACCAATACCGTTGCAGGTTTGCAGTTGGCGATGGATATGCTCCGCAGGAAACGTAATACCAATAAGCAGATTTTTATGATTACAGATGGTAAGCCCAGTTGCTTGCGCATGCCAGACGGTACGTATTATAAGAATAGTGTGGGACTAGACGATTTTATAGTGGAGAAATGCTATAATATGGCGCGCCAGGCTCGTAAGTTGCATATTCCCATTACTACATTTATGATTGCCCAAGACCCATATTTAATGCAGTTTATTCGCCATTTTACAGAGGCTAATAAAGGCAAAGCATTTTTCACCGGATTAAAAGGATTGGGAGAAATGATATTTGAGGATTACGAAGCGAACAGAAAAAAGCGACTTAAATAGATAGCGATATGAAATTAATGTATTGACTTTTTGCAATTTCTTATAATTCAAAAAGGAAATACTAAAGTCTTAAAGTTATTAAAGCAGTACTTATAAAGCGATGATGAATACACATTATAGCCTAACCGATTTAGATTTTGAAGAGCAGTTTAAAAGAGGTATTTTAAATCCAGAAATATTCGACCATGAAGCGCATTTGAGACTTGCATGGTTACAAATAAATAAATATGGTGTTAAAAAAGCAGAGGAACATATTCATGATCAGTTGCTTGAATATGTAAGTCATTTAGGAGCTGGCCATAAATACAATAAGACATTAACCATAGCCTCGGTCAAAGCTGTTTATCATTTTATGTTAAAATCCAAATCGGATACTTTTAGAAATTTTATTCTTGAATTTCCAAGGTTGAAACATAATTTTAAAAATTTATTGAACGCACACTATGGGTTTGATATTTTTAATTCGGACAGTGCCAAGAAGGAATTTTTAGAACCAGATTTATTACCATTTGATTAAAAAAAATATGAAATTGAAGCATACAGAAATTAAAACTTTGGGCCAGTTGGTCAAGTCAGGTTATAAAACCAAAAGTGTAAAAGATGAGTTGCGAGACAATCTTGTAGAAAAAATTAAGAAAGGAGAAGATGCTTTTCCTGGGGTTTGGGGTTATGAAGATACCGTAATTCCGGAATTAGAGCGTGCTATTCTATCTCGCCATAATATTAACTTATTGGGACTTCGTGGTCAGGCAAAAACACGTTTGGCGCATTTAATGGTGAATCTGTTAGATGAATATATACCCGTTGTAGAAGGTTCTGAAATTAATGATGACCCTATGAAGCCTATGTCCAGATTTGCCATGGAATTAATCAAGGAAAAAGGCGATGATACGCCTATTGCTTGGATGCATAAAGATGAACGGTTTGCAGAGAAATTGGCTACTCCGGATGTTACGGTGGCAGATTTAATTGGAGATGTAGACCCTATAAAAGCGGCAAATCTGAAATTGTCATATGCAGATGACAGAGTGATTCATTTCGGGATGATCCCTCGCGCCAACCGCTGTATTTTCGTGATTAATGAACTACCGGATTTACAGGCACGTATACAAGTATCTTTATTCAATATTTTGGAAGAAGGAGATATTCAGATACGTGGATTCAAATTAAGATTGCCTTTGGATATTCAGTTTGTATTTACGGCAAACCCCGAAGATTATACTAACAGAGGGAGTATCGTTACTCCGCTAAAAGATAGAATCGGGTCTCAGATATTAACGCATTATCCAGATGATATTGAAATTGCCCGTAAGATTACAGAGCAAGAAGCTAAGTTAGATTCTAGACAAACAGATGCTGTTTATGTTCCGGATTTAGCAAAGGACCTGTTAGAGCAAATAATATTTGAAGCTCGTGATAGTGAATATGTCGATGCTAAGAGTGGTGTTAGTGCACGTACCAGTATTACCGCTTTTGAAAACTTATTAAGTACTGCAGAGCGTAGGTCATTATTGAACGGTGGTGACCATACCATGGTGCGTTTAAGCGATTTCTTGGGGATTATACCTGCAATTACCGGAAAGATTGAATTGGTATATGAAGGAGAGCAGGAGGGAGCGGACGGTGTTGCAGCTATTCTTATAGATGATGCAGTAAAATCATTGTTTCCAAAATACTTCCCGAAAATTAACAAGCTGGAACGTAAAGATGAAAAAACGGTTTATGATGAACTGTTACATTGGTTCTTTCAAGGAGAAGGCTTTGAATTGATGGACGATTTTACCGATGAAGAATACAAACGTGCTTTAGACAGTATTCCCGCATTAAACCAGTTGCTAAAAGATCATCAGCCAGATTATGATGCTAAGGATGTGTATTTCTTAAAAGAATTGTTGTTATGGGGATTGGTCTCCTTCAAAAAACTGAACAAACAAAGATTCACCGATGGGTTTGAGTTTAAAGATCTTTACAGTAGTTTCTTAAAAGGTATTTAAAACCTAAAAAAAAGCCTTAATCGTAATGTTTAGGGCTTTTTTTTATTGGTAATATGATGTTTGGGGCTGCAAAAAATATTAAGAAGTTT